>JAGPEO010000070.1 GCA_018056925.1 Phycisphaerae bacterium | reverse complement strand
TTCGAGGATCGCGGCGAGCGCCGTTTTGCAATCCGCCCCGAGATGACGCCCACGCTGGCGCGTATGGTCGCCGCGCGGGCCAACGCGCTGCCACGCCCTATCAAGTGGTTCAGCACGCCGCGCATGTGCCGTGCCGAAAAGCCGCAGCGCGGCCGGCTGCGCGAGTTCTTCCAGTGGAACGTCGACATCCTGGGCGTGGATGACGTCCTGGCCGACGCCGAGGTGATCGCAGTCGCGGTCGAGTTCGTGCGGCGCATCGGGCTGAGCGAGCGCGACGTGGTCATGCGCGTCAGCAGCCGGCCGATTGCGGCATCCGTGCTGGCGGGCATGGGCATAAATTCCGACGAAGAGGCCAACCGGGCGTTCGGGCTCATCGACCGGTACGAGAAGCTGGGCCGCGATGAGTTTCGGCGGCAGTGGCAGGAGTTCGCGCCGGCCGTAGATTGCGACCAACTCTTAACGCACCTTGAGCAGACAGACCTGCAGCATAGTTTGAGCCTGGCCGAGGCGGCCGGCCCGGCGGGTGTGGCGGCCGCACGACAATTCGAGGAGTTGTGGCAACGCTTGCGGCAATTCCAGGTGGATTCTTACTGCGCGTTTGATCTGAAGGTGGTCCGCGGTTTAGCTTATTACACGGGGCCCGTTTTTGAGCTGAGTGCGCGGCAGGGGGGGCTACGCGCGCTGTTGGGCGGCGGGCGCTACGATAATCTGACGCAGCTCCTGGACGGGCCGCGCGTGTCGGGCGTCGGGTTCGGCATGGGCGATGCCCCCGTGCTGGAGCTGCTGACCGAATTGGGCAAGTTGCCGGCGCTTTCAACGGGTTTGGATGTTTTCGTGATCGACGCCGGGCCGGAGCTGTTCCCGAAGGCAATTGAGCTTGCCACACAGCTTCGCCGCGCCGGGTTCGCCTGCGATTTTTCTTACAAGCGGCAGGCCATCGGCAAGCAATTCGCGCAGGCCGAGAAGCGCGGCGCGCGGCTGGCCATCGTAGTCGGCGCCGAGCTGGCCGAGTCAGGGCAATTGACGGTGAAGGACATGCGAACCGGGCAGCAGCAGGCTGTCGCAGCCGCCGAGTTGCTGGCCGACCCGTTGAGCACTCTGGGAGCGATGAGGTAGGGCGGGGCGACGGCTTGGGTGCCATGCCCAAGCCGCGTAGCGGCGCGGGCATGCCCACGTGTTCGCCCCCGTATGCCGCCGCAGACCAATGGCATGCCGGCGCAACGGCACTCTTCCGACCATGGGCATGCCCGCGCTTAGAGCTTGGGCATGGCACCCGCGCTTCAAACTCTCGATTGCCCGATCCCTCTTGATCCCTCGATCCCTTGATCCCTTGATCCCTATGCGCTTTTGGCTGGCACCCGCGCCTGGCGCCCACACCTTAGAGCGACAGCAGGTATTGCTCCAGATCGGCTTTTTGCTCCGCCGACAGGCCAAGATTGAAGAAGTCGTCATAGTGGTCGATCACGGCCTGAAGCGTGGGGAAGCGGCCATCGTGGAAAAATCCGCCTTTCGTGTGCGTCCAGAGTCCCCGCAGAGGCGAAGTGCGGTAGCGGAACTCCGGGCTGCGGTTGGCCTGAAAGTCATCAATCCCGATCTCTTCCGGCAGGTGCATGTTGAAGCCCGGCTCGGTAAACAGCGGCGGCACGTGGCAGCGCGCGCAGCCGAAGTTGTTGAAAACGGCTTGTCCACGCTGGGCGGCTTGCTCGTCGAAACTGCCAGCCGGCGGACGCGGCGCGTCCAGCGCCAACTGGTAGAAATGCAGGTCGGGCAGCTTGGATGTCACCAAATCTTCCGCCGGGCGAACATCGAAAAACCCGTTGGCAGCGGCCACCGGGAATTGATCGGCGTTCTGGAGCCGTTCGTCGAAAAACGTACCCTGACCGTGCATTTCAAGCACGGCCACGAAGGCGTTCCAGTACGGCACGCTGCCGAAGCCGGTCCAGGTGTGCAGGTTGATGCCCGCCATGCCGAAAGCTGGTGGAATGAGGGTCGCGGCGGAACGGCCGTCCGGCTGAAAGGCTTTGCCATCGAGAATCAGCTCCGCGTCGAATTTGCCGGGTCCCCAACTGTTCAGCACGGTCCGGACGGTGTCGACTGAGACGGACAGGATTTCGGCAAAGGGCGTCAGGTCCGGCGCGAGTGCCACGATGGCGCCGATGTTGAGGTCGCGGTTGGCCCAGCCGTCCAGCCGATTGCCGATGCCGGGGCTGAAGGAATCATCGACCGCGGAGTGGCACAGCGCGCAGTGTATGCCAACAGCGCTCAATTGCTGCTGGTCATTGAAGAAGCCTTTGATGCCCACGACCGCGTCCAGTCGCAACAGCTCGACCGTCACCGCGGGATCGTCGAGGTCCACCTCGTTGTTGGCCAAGGCGGTTTGCAGCTCAGCCGGCAGGGCGTTGCGATCCACCTTCAACCCCAAGTCCAAGGCCGCACGCGGGCTTAAGCCGGGGCCGACGCCGCCATTGGCCTCGCCCGCAATCGCCTCGTGCAAGAGCAGTTCGCCGCCCCAAAACGCTTCGCTGCCGAAGGTGTCATGCCGGAAAATCTGTTTGCCATTCAGCAACACGTCGATTGACGCCTGAACGGGTCCATCGTCGAAGACCGGCGACTGGAAATCCAGCGGGCAACCATTTACTCCAAGCAGGCCGATGAGGGTTACGACCAGCACGCAGCAGGCGCCGGCCCGCGCTTTTCGATACCGGTTGAGCAATGAGACTTGCATGTTTTCAGCTCCTTTCGGCGTAGAGCCGGTTATCGCCGCCGCGACCGACAACGGCGACCGACAGCGGTTTCCCGTGACCGACAACGGTTTTACGTGACCGATAGCGGTTTAAAGTGCGTGGTGGCCGGAGCGAGATTTTCCAACAACATCACGAACGTCGCCTGGTGCAGCGACCATGAGTACGCGTTTCGCGTCCGCGCCCGAACACACGCTTGGCCATAGTCCGCGTTGCAGTGACACTGAATGCTACGCGCCCGAGGCATTGCGCAGGGAGAATTCCAAGTAATCCGCGCGCCCGGCGCGGAATGCGATGTGATAGTGCGATGCGATAAGCACGATGATGTTCGGAGGAAAGATTGGGCGTTCGGAGGAAAGGTTGGGCGTGGGGACGAATGACGCAGTTTGGCGACGTGCCGGCTATTTTGTGGGGGCTACACCCAAGGTCCTATAATATATATTATGTTGCGTTCGCCGCGCCGCAGCAAACAGTTTCCGCTCAAACCCACTTCCCCGGCCGTTTAAGCCCAAAATCTCACGGACCCGGCGTTGGATGTGGCTTGGCCGGCAACGATTTCTTGAGCTCCTTCAGCTCGAACCCGCTAAGCGGCACGAGTTGCCGGCGACTGTAATCGAAACCGTATATGGCCATGCGCTGCGCAACCAGATCGATGACCACGATGCCTTCCTGCGAACTGGAAATCTGCTGCGTCAGCATCTTGTAGTCGCCGCCCGCATCGACCATCCCGATGGCGTGGGCCGGCTTGGGCAGCGCTGTCAGGAGCAGGAACGCTGTCAGGAAGACTGCCGCGGTGACGCTGAGAACACCGATCGCAAGCGATTTTCCGTCGAGCGGCGCGGAATGAATCGAGGCAACCTGTACCGGCGCCGCGTGGCCGGAGCCTGCCGGGATCGCATCGCTCGAACGCGCGTCAGCCGTTTCGATTGGCTTTGTTTCTGGAGTGTGCATGTCCTAATCCCGGCTAGTGCGAAAATCGCGATCCAGATCGCGCCAGTCCGTGTAATGCAACTGACGCGTGCTCTTGTCCCACATGAAGACGTGCAACGTGTGTTCGCGTGTGTCTAACAGATACAGGGCATCGTATTTGTCCTGAATTTCGCCCGAAACCGCGAGCAGATCGCTCCCGGCGCCAACCCCTTGGGCATGCGCGGCCGGCAATGAGCACGTGACCAGGACTATGCCCACAAGCAACACAACATTGGCGCAGATAAGGGCCGCCAGCCAGACGTTCTTGGGCATCAATCGAGCTCCAGGGTCAATCCAGGTGCGTCCGATGCGGGTTTTTCATGGCCACCCCGACGCAGCCGACGATAAAGGCCGATGCGACGACCCAGGGCACCCAGTTCGTGCGGGACGGTTTGACAGGAACGTCGTACCAGGGGCCCCTATCGTCGTCGTCGTCTGCCGCGTTCGCGATGCCGACAGGCAGAGTGAGGATCAGCAACAGAGCCAGACGCGTCCAAAATCTTCGTACGAACATAAAGCGCTCCAACCCACACATCGTAGCTCGCGGTATGCGGCTGAACAAGTGGGCTGTGAGCTGGCCGGGCTGGTCAAAGCGCCTGGGTGCGAAAACTCACTCGTGGCTTGGCCCGTCCGTTTCGAGCACGACGTCTGTGCTGCGTGTATTACGTACCAGCGGTTCGCCTGGGCCGCCGTCCACTAGCGGAAGCGTCACGGTAAAGCTCGAGCCGATTCCCAAACGCGACATGACCCAGATTCGCCCGCCAGCCTGTTCGACGATTTCGCGCACGATCGAAAGGCCGAGCCCGGTCCCCGGCAGGCCGGCCGCCAGCGCATTAGGCCCCCTGCTGAACGCTTCGAAGACGGGTTCCTCGCCCAGATGCTCGGAGCGTAGCAGCTTCGGGTCGATGCCGATGCCCGTGTCGGTCACGTGGATGCCAAGTGAGGTGGCCCGGCCACGCACGTGACGAACCGTGAGAATCAGACGCACGCGCCCCGGGCCGTTGGTGTACTTGATGGCATTGTCGAGCAAGTTGCTGATGCAATCGCGCAGATCGCGCGGATCCACGCGGACGATCAAGTCGCCGGCCGGCGGCATCCAGCAGGTCAGCTCAATCTGCTTACTTTCCGCCAGCGGACGAAAGCGGTTGTAAACTTCCGTAGCGACGGCGCGTGCATCGGTGCGGCTGACGCGATGGCGGTCAGGATCGGCGTCTTGGACGCGGGCCAGCGTAAGCAGCTCGGAAACCTGGGCCATGCCCTCCTGGCAGCGGCGGATGATTTTGACGCAAGTGTTCTGAATCTCCGGCAGTTCGGTAACCAGCCCGTCGCGGATCAGGGCGGCCAGCGTCTGCGCGATTGCAAGCGGGGATTTCAATTGATGGGCCGCGGTCTGCATGAAGCGCGCCCGGCGAGCCTGAAGATCTGCGATCGCCTGCCGCGATTGCGTGAGGGCTGCGTTCGCACGCTTCAGCTCGTTTTCGTGCTGGTCGAGCAGCGTGGCAATTCGGAACGCAAAATAGAACACCCCCAAGATGGCACAAGCGACCACAATAACCGCCAGAGCGACATACGCCGGTTGCCGATACAAATCGAGCCCGGCCACCTGGGGTGATAGCGCGAAATGTGGCAGGCTGCCGCTCCACTCCGCAACGGCCATGCCCGTGTAAAGCACAATGGCCAAACAGCACTGTAGAAACGCCTGCCCCCTCGTGAGCAGCAGCGCGCCGATAGTCACGTGAAACAGGTAAAAGGCGGACATTGGGTTTTCAACGCCGCCGGTGAAATGCAGGATGGCCGTCAGCAAGACGAGGTCGGAGGCCACCTGGGCGTTCGCGAACAGCCGGGCGCTCCGAACGTCGCCCTCAACGGCCTCGCCCGGCTCGGCGAAACGCTTGCGCAAAGCGCGAGAGAGCGCCGTCCATATCACGTTCAGGACGCCAACGCCCGCCACGGCCGCTGCCAACTGCACCGGCCGCCGCACGTCAGGGAAGATCACGCGTTCAGCCGCGAGGACCGCCACTGCGACGCCGAAGAAAATCCAGCGCAGCCGGACGAACCAGTGCAAACGCAGCAACACTACCAGCGCCCCACCCCGGTACGAGTCGGCCGCGGGAGTCGCCGGCCGATTTTGTTCGGTGGCGACCGGAGCGGCGTCAGAATGGTGTTCGTCGGCCGTACTCACGTCGGCAACTTAGCTGGCCGGTGAGAAGCGGGCAATACCGATGCGCGTACGCAAAACGTCTCAGCCGGCCCACTCACGCGGCGGCAACCCGGCCGGGCGCTCGGGGTCTACCAGCCAGAATCGGAGCAGGTCTTGTTTCAAATCAACTGTGGCCACGGTGCGAACCTGGGCGCGATGGATAGCGCCGGGGTTGATGACTCGGACCGTCCCGCACTGCCGGTCATAAGGCACGTGGCGATGTCCGAAGAATACGTAATCCGCTCCCACCTGGCGCTTGAATCGGCCCGGGTCGACGCCGTTGGCCAGATGCGTCAGCCGCGCGAACTCTGGCTCGTGTCCGTGAAAGACGGAGATCGCCTTATTGCTGATGTTTAAGCGTAACGGGATGCTGGCCGGCGGCGTCAGCCCGAGGCTCCGCACATAGGCAATTAATGCCGTATCAGGCTCATCGGTGTTGCCCCAGACGAAGTGCGCTTGCACCGTCGCGAGTTGATCCAGGACCGTTTCGCCCCCGACGTCGCCACAGTGGATGAAGACCTGCGCGCCGGCTTGGCGGAGAACATCCAGGGCGAAGGCGGTAAGTTCGGCACGACCGTGGGTGTCGGACAGAAGGCCCACAATCACTTTTTTCTTCTCCGCCCCTACGCCCTTGAGCGTGGGGTAAAGGGGATTAAAGGAACAATGCCTCGACTCCGGCCCGACATGGGTAAGCTGCGCTTACTCGGGCACGTCGACTAACTCGTCGGGCACCTCGACTAACTCGAAAGTATTGCCCTCGGGGTCGGCCACTGTGGCCAGGCGCAGGTCGTTGTACGTCTCGGTTTCGCCGATTTGCCGGCCATTTCTTTCCAGAAGCCTCGCCAGCGTTCCGTCGAAGTCCGTCGTGGTAAGGTCGAAGCTGAAGCCCGGAGCCGTGCCGGGCTCCGGACTCTCCGAATCCCACGGTTCGACCGGGGCGATCAGCACCAGTGAAGGGCCACCGTCAGGAAAATCAAGCCGGGCAAACGCCCCATGCTCGCTTTCTTCTTTCTCGGCGACTTCCAATTGCAGGCCGCCGGCCCAGAAATCCAGGGCCGTCGCAAAATCGCTCACGTACACATGAATATCGCCGATTGCCAGCATGGAAATGCTCCAAATCCGTTGTTTTTCTGCGAGGTTGCTCCTCGCCGAGCCGGCGCGCCAGCGCCAGCGGATAGAGTACTGCGCAATTCGATTTGGCACCATCGGGTGTCGCCACCCTTGAAGCTGACGGGGCGGCGGCCAGGCCGACGAGCCGCATTCGTGGGGGTTCCTGCTCCAAGGGCGGGTTCGGTCACAAACATGAGCAGCCCGCAGAAAGTCGCACACCTCGAGCTTGGGCGCGGATCGAGCGCCATGAGGTGAGTTTAGGTTGTGCGGTCCAAGCGGACAAGAAAGGTCCGCCGCGGTTGCCGAAAACCCACTCCGGCGAACGATTACGCGAACGCGTGGGCCAAGCCGGCGGATGCGCCTCACGCGCTCGACCAGGCCCCGCAAACTGAATCCGCCGACACCGGGTGGCCCCCCCTACCGATCTCAACCTGCGTGAAAACGCCTCCGCCAAACTGCTGGAAGTAACTCCGACATGCGTTCGCCTTCTGCCGCCGCCGCCCGTCGAATGCCTACAGCGGCGGCTCCGATAATCGTCTATCTACAGATGTGGACTTACGGCTCTACCGGCAGACCTGTCTCGTCCATTCTCATCCTGCGAATCTCATGCTGAAAACAGACTAGGCGAAACTTCCAGTCGATGCACACCGTGTAATGACACTCGGCACGCGCATTCGCACCTCGCTTACAAGGGCTTCACGCCGAATTCAGTCACGTTTCAGAAGAGCGGACTAAGTTTCATTGTATTGGGAGGGGATCAGCCGCTGGTGCGGCGCGTAGGCACGGAGGATTAGCCCGGCGTCGGGCTTACATGGAAACAGGATGCTGATCCACAGGAGACCACAAATGATCAGAGGTTTGAGGATTGCGTGCGCCGTGCTATCCGTCTGCGGCTTGGCCTTTGTGGCTGAGGCCCAAATGGAGAGTCCGCACCAGGCGCAAGCTACCGCGCGGCTGCTTCAGCAGGGCAACGTTGATCTCGCCACCGCTATTCAGACTGCCCAGCAGCACGTCAACGGAAAGGCCGTCAATGCCGACGCCTTTGTCGTGCCGGCCTGGCAGACCGGCGGCACAGAGCAGCTTAAATTCGCCATTACTTGCGTCACGGACAACCAGCTTCAAACTGTATTTATAGATGGTCAAACCGGGCGCGTGGATCACGTCCGACCCGCGATGACCGGCCGCATGGGCATGGGCATGGGCATGGGCATGGGTGGATTCCAGCCATCGGGCTACGGGCAACCGCAGTACGGGCAACCCCAACAGGGGCAAACCCAATACGGGCAGCCCCTCACTCCATACCAGCAGCAATACCAGCAGCAACCCGGATACGGCCAGCAACCGTACGGCAGTTGGCAGGAGCGCGACTGGCAGCAGGGCCAGCCACAGTGGCAACGCTGGCAGCAGCGCGGCTACGGTCAGCCCGGGCAGCCGGGTTATTGGCAGAGCGGCCGCGGCTGGCAGGGTGACGCCGGCTGGACCCCACAGGGGCAGTTCCAGCCGCGCTACGGGGCGCCGCAGCCGTGGGGCACGGGAGCGGAATTCGAGTCGCAAGGTTACGAGGCCCAGCATTACCAGCCGGGCCCATACGGTCAGCCGATGGGCGGCCAGTACGGCCAGCCAATGGGCGGCATGTCAATGATGGTGATGCACCCGCAGCGGGCCAGCCAGTTCATTGGCGACAGTGTAGTTGATAATCAGAATCAGAATATCGGGCGCATAGAGGATCTGGCTGTCAACCTGCTGACCGGGCGGGTGACCTTTGCGATTCTCAATGCGGATAACAAGCTGTACCCAATACCTCTCCGACTGATTCAGCCGCGCGCTGCCGATCAAGTGGTTCTTAACATTTCGCAAAATCGCCTGCAGAATTTGCCGACTTTGGACAAAGCCAACTGGCCGCAGACGATCAATGAGCGGCTGGTGAATGCGGTACACCAAAGTCTGGGCTTGCAGCCGGAGTTCGGGTATGCGGGCTTCCAGGCTGAAGGCGGCCCTCAGCCGGGTGTTCCGCAGACACAACCGGCAGCGCCGGGCGGCATGATGCAGCCGGGAGCCGTGCCCATACGCAAAGCAACAGACTTGGTGAACCAGTCGGTGAGCAATCCGCAGGGCGAGAACCTGGGCACGATTAAAGACCTGGTGATCGATCCGCAGCGCGCCCGTCTGGCCTACGTAGTGGTTGCGTTCACTAATCTGGGGGACAAGCTGTTGGCTGTGCCGTGGGACGCCTTCACCATGCAGCAGGGCCAGATAATGCTGAATATCGATCAGAACCGCCTGCAGCAAGCGCAGCATTTGACTTTCACCCAGGACAACTGGCCGGATATGACTAATCCGCAGTGGATGCAGAGCGCCGCTGAGTTCTGGGGCACGATGCCGTCTCCCATGATGCACGGCGGAAGAATGATGCGTCCGCAACACATGCGCGGGCCCATGCAGCACGGCCCAATGCCGCAGCGACCTGGCCAGCAGCAGATGCCGCCGGGCCAGGGCGGCCAGCAGCCATAAAATCTGTAAGACGTCGGGTGCGTTTGGGCGTGAGTGTGCGCGGTACGGTCTGCGCCGCTCACGCTCGTTTTTTTTAGTCTATTTTTGGCAGTGGTCAGGGCGGTGCACGGGGCCGCACAGGAGCGGCCCGGCTTGTGAAGCTGCGAGGCCGCCATCCGGCGGCTGTTTACTCGGAGGTCAATTCGTACATGCCCTGGCCGGCACGGCGCAGCTTGCCTTGGCGCACCAGCTCATCCCAGACTGCCGGGGGAAACTGCGCGGGCGGGGTAATGGCGACGATGCCGGAGCGGCCCCCGCTGCTCAGGGCCCCGCGGCCGAGACGCGACTCGTCATCCAGGCGGGTCAATTTGAGCCGTTTCTTGAACGCCTTCATCGCGTTTTTAAGCTGTACCGGCGTCGGCTGCTGCGAGGGCGCGCCGGACGCTTGCTGCTGCGGGTCGGGTGATTGCGAGGGCGTCGGTTCAGGCATGTCAGCCATCCTTCGGGACACAGGTGTTGCTCTCCCGTAGGATAGCCGACAGAGATCAGCTTCGTCCAGGTGATTACGGGCCGCGGCCGCGCTTCGGGAGAAGCCGCGCGCACGGCCCTGTTTTTCAGAACGACTCCGGGGGTGCGCCTGCTCGTCGGGCGTAAAGGCGCCAAAAGGTGCGAACCGGGGGCGAACTAATATTCCACGCCGCCCACAATCAGCGGCCATCGCTCCGGAAAGAGCCAGTCAATCAGGTAAGTGCCCCAGTCGACAATGAACAAGAGAGCCGCCACCGCCCCTACCAAAGCCAGTCGCCAGTTCCACGTCATGTGCTTCTCCTTTTGTTTGCTGGTCCAGCGGACATGAGATCTGGACACGCGACACTCGCGGTAATCGCAAAGCATTCTCGCGCGGCGCCCAGGTGTGACGGAACACCGCCCCGCGCTGTGAAGACACAAGTTCGTTCGGCAAAGGCCATAACCAGCTCAAGCGTCCCTGCCGGTTGCATCCATTATTCGACCTGCAACTGCGATTGCGCCACATCTGCTGTAGCAACAACAGATTAACTATTGGCGCATGAACAGCCGGCTGTCAAGGCCGAACGCGCGGTATACAAAGAATTCAACCTGACAATGCAACTGCACACACTGGGGTATAGCTTTAGGGCTAGACCTTTGGTAGTAAGCCCTGCCTATTCACTCCAGTAATACTGGATATTCTGACGTCTCTAGAATAATAACCGCTCTGCAACGGTCGCATCCTAAACTCCGGGCCCCATTCGGCCGCTGGACGGTGAGCGGCCAGCGTACGCCAGCAGAGCGGCAATGTACATGGCGCCCTCAGCCGACGCGCCTGCCCCTTTGTACCCACAGCGCCGCAGGTCCGATCCAAATAACGGTTTGCGGCGGCCTCGCTGCGGGCAGGCCGGCCAGCTGGTTGGGTCTGTCCATCCTCATGCAGGCTGCGGAATAAGCAGGCTGGGAATACGACCTGATTTCAGGCCTGTTTGTCGAATGTGGGACCGGTTTCCAACGGGGCGATGGCCGGCGCAGAGGCGCGGTTCCAGTATTTGAATCGGAGAGGGCGGGATTCGAACCCGCGGTACGGTTACCCGTACACACGCTTTCCAAGCGTGCCCGATCGGCCACTCCGGCACCTCTCCAGCGGCATCCGGACGGCGTAGTAGAAAGCACGGTGGGAAGTGCGTCAACAGAGCCGCGCTTGAGGCGCATTTTTACGGTGGGTGGAGGCGCGGCCCGCCCCGGGCGACGCGGCCCCAAGGGCGTGCCCCAGGCACGCCGCGAGCACCGGACCCCCCCACGCCTTGGCGCCGGGGCCGCGCTTGCGCTTTAACGGCAGCTCAGGACCCTTCCAAAAAATCCGGTAACCCCGTCGCCTTCGGCCGACGATCCCTCCCGCAAGCGAACCGCACGCCACGCGCGCGCCCCCCACCGCCCGGACCTGCGCCGCTGCTGGCGCCAAGCAATCCTACAGACCGAAACCGCCCCCAACGCCACGGCGCCCGGCGTACCGCGCCGCAGCCATTACGACCAGCCCAAAGCACAATAAGGCCGCGCCCGCCGGCTCGAAGATGGGAGTGTACCCAATGAAAACTGACGCGATGTCGTTTACCGGGCTGAAGCCCACAAACACAACCTGCTCGTTCGCCAGCGCCAGCGTTCCCCCGCTCGGGAGGCAAACCAGCGTCAGCGACAGCGTCGGCGTCAATGCCAACGGCACCAGGCTGCGCAAACCGGTTTCGTCGTACAAGGCGACCGATCCGTCGCCGGCCGCGAGCGCCAGAAAATCAGAGCCGTCCGATCCACCCAGGCTCAACGTGAGGTAACCGTCCGTGAACGGCGCGCCGATTTGAAAGAGCGTGCTGGCGATTGTGGTCTGGTCCGGCTGCGTCTCGAGGCTGGCCAGCAAACCGTCGCCGGGATCCATGTCAATCACGCTGTCATGAATCGGGCCGACCGAGCCGACCGGCGTCCACATTGGGTCAATGGTGCCGCCGTCGAAATGGTCCATAAGGACCGTAGCACCATTCTGCACGAGTATGAGATGGTTGCTCACAATGCTGCCGCGCACCGGCACCGCCAAGGCTACAACCGCCAAGGTAATGACACAAGCGGTAGTCTTCATTGGTTTCCTCTTTCTGAGTACGGAAAACCGAGAAGTTTTCAGGCATTCAGCGCGATCCCCCCGGAAACCGCGCTTGAGCATTACTCATCCACCGCTGAAGTTATATGCACGCGCGTGGCCACTTTTCTACTCGCACAAAATGCGCACCTTCCCACATTCCTCACCTTCCCACTTTCCCACAATCACGCGTGGGAAGGTGGGAAGGTGAGGAACGTGGGAAGGTGGCGAGCGCCAGGACTAACGACTAACGACTAATAACTCGACGCGCCGCTCCCGTGAAAATACTACCCCCCTGCCGCATGAGAATCACTGCATTCCGCATTCCGACATTGTGGAGTTGTGATCGCGCTGGCGCACGCCGTGACAACAACGCTCACTCACGGCTGTGTTGTCGTTGCCTGGTCCGCCGTCCGCACGAACGAATAGATCCAGCCGATGTCGCGAATGTACTCTGAGCGCCCCACCAACTGCATTATTCCGGGCGCGGGATGCGGTACCGCGTCGAGTCGCGGCGAAACCACAAAGATGCGCTCGTAGCCGCCCAGACGGGCTGCGGTTTCAGGCGGCGCTGCTGCATTCAACATCAGCACGTCGCACGCCAGGGCCGGCATGTAGTACGTCACCTGCACCAGGTCCCGCCGCACCCACAACGGAATCCAGCCCTGGGCGTCAAAGACCAGCAAATCCCCCGGGCGCAATTGCGTTTGCAGGAACTGCGCCGCCACGCGCGCTTGCGGCGACGGCAGCGCCGGCAGCCTTAAAGTCAACGCGACCGCGACCGCCGCAATTCCCGCCAGCACCACCGGCATCGGCCGCCGCAGGCAACTTGCCGCCAGCACCAGCAGTCCCACGAGGCCCGGCAGTGCGACTGATGAGTAGCGCAGATGTGTGAGCAACTGTTTGCTGGTGAGCGCATCCAGCAGCGCCAGGCCGATGCAGGGAACCAGGTACCAACATAGGAAAACTGTCGCGACTCGTGTGCGCGACCGCCACACGGCGACTATCGTGCCGCCCAGCAGCAGCAACCCGAGTAGCGCCGGGTAAATAACGCTGAGCGAGGACCAGTTCGGCAGCCGCGTGGCCAGCAGCATTCGTACGGGCAGGTCCAGAGCCCGGATCAAAGTTCTCGGCAGGCGTCCTGGCGCCGCGTCCGCCACCCAGTCCTGCCCCGTTATGAACCCCCACTG
>JAGPEO010000394.1 GCA_018056925.1 Phycisphaerae bacterium | reverse complement strand
GTCCTCACTTGAGCTTTGCCGCTGAATCCCAGGCCGGCAGGACGAACTCCCGCCCGCAGGCCGTGCGGCCAGAGACAAAGTCCGCGCCAAAGATGGATGTTAACTGTGCCGGGCGCAGCACTTCGCCCGCCGGGCCGTCCGCCACGATTCGTCCGCCGCGCAGGGCGAGCACGCGGCCTCCCAGGGCTGCCGGCAGTTGCAGTTCATGGCTGACGACGAGCAGGGCGCGGCCGCGGGCGTGCCAGTCGCGGAGCAGGCGCGCCAGTTCCACTTGCACGGCGGGGTCCAAGGCCGTCGTCGGTTCATCCAGCAGCAGGAGTTGCGGGTCCTGCGCAATCGCCGCCGCGATAAGGGTTTTCTGGCGTTCGCCGCCGCTGACTGCGGTGACCGGCCGGTCGGCTAGGTCTGTCAGTCCGCACGTCTCGAGAGCCTGGTCGACGATCTCTCGATCGGCGAGGCTGAGGGAGCGCCAGGGCGACACGTGTGGGTATCGGCCACCCGCTACCAGTTCGTAGATGGAGAAGGCCGGCAGGCGTTCAATGGTTTGCGGAACGTAGGCGATGAAGCGGCCACGGCGCCGCGGCGGCAAGGCGTGCATCGGCGTCCCGTCGAGCGTTAGTAAGCCGGCCTGCGGTCTGAGGCAGCCGAGCATGGCCAGCAGAAGCGTGCTCTTGCCGGAGCCGTTGGGCCCGATGAGCGAAACGCACTCACCGGCCGCCAGACGAAAACTCAGCTCGCGCAGAACGAGCTGTTTTCCACGCCTGACGGAAAGCGCCGCGCTCTCGATTAGCCACGTGGTCTCACTCATGGGCTTCTCCGCCGAGAATGCGGCACAGCTCAGCGAATATTTGAACGACACGTGGCCCGGGAATGTAGTGTTGTCTGCCGGTGAGGACCTGAACCCGGCGATTGGCGACGGCCTTGAGGTTGCCCAGGCGTGACCAGGCCCGCAGCGCGTCAGCGTCGCCATCGGGACGGTCGGAGCCGTCCGGCTGCAGCTCAATAATGACGTCGGGGTCAATCCTTAGGATCGCCTCAAGCGCGAGCGGTCCGAAGGCCCGGCCCTCTTCGGCCAGGGCGTTGGCTTGTCCGGCGCGCCGTAGCAGATCGTCGTAAAACGAACCCGGGCCGGCGGCGAATGGCGGCGCCGGCGGGCTGGAAAGCGGGGCCAGAAGTATGAGCACGCGCTGCCGCGGCACGGCGGCACATTTCGCGGCAATCTGGTCCAGCTCGCGCTTCAGCTCGTCGCATAGCTTGGCCGCGGTCAGTGGACGTCCGGTGAGCTGGCCGACGCGTTCGACCGCCGCAAAAACGTCCTCCAGGTTGCGGTCCGGCAGCGATTCGAAACGCAGGCCGAGCCGGACCAGCTTGTCGGTGATGGCCCGGCTGGCGCCGGACACGAGCACGAGGTCCGGGCGCAGCGCTACAAGTGTTTCGGGGTTGATTTCGGCCAGATCTCCAACCTCGGGCAGATTTCGGATTTCCGGCGGGTAGTCGCAGAAGCGGGTACGCGCCAAAAGCTGGTCGCGCAGCCCAAGCGCACAGCAGATTTCGGTGGCGTTCGGGGCGAGGGAAAGCAATCGCAGGGGCGGGCTGTGCTGCTCCGAAGGCACCACTGCCGGGTCGCGCACCCAATCGTGCATTTCGGCGACAGCGGCCGGGGGGATCGCGGTGCGGGCGGAGTCGCGCGTGCAGCCGTAGACCAGCAGCGGCAGAATCGATAGCAGCGCGGCGGCCCTCATGGCGGGGAGTCCGGCAATCCAGGCGGCATTCGCTTCTGAATGTGCTGTGCGAGCATGGCGGCCTGAAGCTCGTTTTGCCAGCCGGGCTGCGGGGCGAAGACGTCGAAAACGAGCCGGCCCCAGACGAAGAGCACGCCGTCACTGGTCCAACAGCCGGCATCGCCCGCGCGAAAACCGTTGGCCGATTGTGGACGAATGCGGTCGTACATGGTCTGGGCCGCGGCGGCGGTTTCGAACTGGAATGCGCGGGCCACCAGGCGGCGCGAGCTATCGTTCTCGTGGCGGTAGATCGCGAGCCAGACGCGTGTGGGTTGCGGGTCACGCCACAGGCCGGCATCGGCGCCGAGGCCGGGGACTGCTTCCTCGAATGTCCCGCTCCACACGTCGCCGTCGAGATTCCAAGGAGCGGCCACAGAGGCAACCGGGAAAACATCGGCCACCCAAGCGCGCCGTGGCGCGCAGCCAATCAGCAGCAACGGCACAAGCGGCAGGGCGGCGGCCGGTCCGTATGGTGCGAGCTTAATCCTCATCGTCGACCTCGTCCGCGGCATCGAGTCCGACGAACGGGTTGTAGCGCTTCTCACGGGCAACCGTGGTGGTCGGGCCATGGCCGGAGTACACGACGGTTTCGGGCGGCAACGTGAGCAGGTTCTCGCGAATGTTGCGCAGCAGCCGGCGTTGCGAGCTGCCCGGGAAATCGTGGCGCCCAATGCTGCCGGCAAACAGGGCGTCGCCGACGATGACCACGCCGGCCGCCGGGCAGTAATACGCCAGGCCGCCGGGCGAGTGCCCGCCGACGTCCAGGACGGTCCAGCTCAAGCCGCCGAGGTCGAGCTGCTCGTCCGGGGAGAGCAGGCGGTCGGCCGGCGGGGCGGTAACGTCGAAGCCGAACGGTGCGGAAAGATTGGCGTTGGCGTCGCCGAGCATGTGCTCTTCATCACGCGGGGCCCACAGCGGCGTTCCGGGCAGCTTCTGCTGGAGCAGGCGCACGCCGGCCAGGTGGTCCGCGTGGCAGTGGGTGAGCAGGATGGCCTGCGGCTTGAGACCGTGCTGATGGACCGCGGCCGCCAGGGCCTCGGGCTGCGGCGGGAAACCGGGATCTACGAACCAGCAGTCGGCCTGGCCCTGCGGCCAGAGCAGCAGGCCGTTCTCCTGGAACATGGGCTCGACGAAAGTCTCGATGTTAAGCGGTCCGTGCTGGGTCATGGCGAGATTTTAGCGGAAGCGCGGGGGCATGTCCGCGCTTGGCGCTTGGACCGGAC
>JAGPEO010000393.1 GCA_018056925.1 Phycisphaerae bacterium | reverse complement strand
CCCGCTCGGCGTTCTGCACCACGTGGGCGTTGGTCAGGATGTAACCTTCGGGGCTGATGATCACTCCGCTGCCGAGACCTTCCTGCGTATCGCGACGCTCCGGAAAGAGCTTCTCAAACAGGTCACCGCCGAAGAACTCACGCAGCTCGCGCGGCGCCCGCTGTGTAACCTCGACGCGTTTCACAGACTCCACATTGACGACCGAGGGCTGGATAGTCTGGGCTACCCGTTCGAAGGCGGCCGACAAGTCCGCCGGGCCATCCTGGCTGGGAGCTTGCCTTTGACCCGCAGGCCCGCGCGGGTTGGAGCGCGGCGCGTCAGAAACAGCCGGCGGCGCGGCTTTAGAGGCGTACGCCGCAGCCCCGGCCGGGGCGCCGAACACCACAGGCAGGACAACTGCTATCAAAGTACGGCCCAAGACGAGCGAAGTCACTGGGCGTTTCATTCGTCAACTCCTTTCTGGAGCTCATGGCATGCGACTGCAACTTTTCTTTAGGATAGTAGCCGAGGGCCACAGGGCTGCTGCTCAACGGCCGGGTGTGCTGACAGCATGATGATTCGCGCGGCGGCAGCCCGGACTAATATTGTGTGATGCGAACCGGCACGGACGAACCCCGGCCGCGCTACGCCCGAGAAGGCAAATGCGTTGAGAGGCGATGAATCTCGGTAAACTATTGGTAATAGCGGGCCTGACACTGGCCATTATCGGGGCGCTCATCTGGGGATTTGGCCGGCTCGGCATCCGGCGACTGCCGGGGGACATCTACTATCAAAGCGACAACGTCCGCATCTATATCCCCATCGTCACCTGCCTGGTGCTATCAATTCTGCTGACGGCGGTCATTTGGATCTGGCAGTGGCTGGGCCGGCGCTGATTCAGGCTCGGAGAACTCATCGCCGCCGGAGTGCGCCGGAAGCGGAATAGGCCGCGCGTCGGGCGACTTCTCCCGTTTCATCTCGGCGAATTTCTCCTGGTCGAGCAGACGTTCAAATGTCTGCCGGTCGATTGTCTCGCGCTGCAACAACTCGCCGGCGATCCGCTCCAGCTCGTCGCGGTGCTCGGTGAGCAGGGACCGGGCCTTCTGGTGACACTCATCCAGGATGCGGCGCACCTCCTCGTCCACTTCGCGGGCCGTTTCCTCGCTGCAGTCGCGTTGCATCAGCCCGTCTTCTCCGGGAAGGCGCCCATCCCGAACCGCGCACTGGATAAGCCCCAGGCGCTCGCTCATCCCGTACAAACAGACCATTTGCCGCGCCAGCGTCGTGGCGCGTTCCAGGTCACTCTGGGCGCCGGTCGAAATGGTATTGAAAATCACCTCCTCCGCCGCACGCCCCCCCAGCAGCCCCGTGATCCGGTCGATCAACTCCTCGCGCGTCATCAGGAACTGGTCCTCCGTCGGCATCTGCAGGGTGTAGCCGAGCGCGGCCCGCCCGCGCGGCACGATGCTGATCTTGTGTACCGGGTCGGTGTGGCGCGAGTAGGCCGCAACGATCGCGTGCCCGACCTCGTGATACGCGACGCGCCGTTTCTCGGCATCGTTCAGGCGGCGGCTTTTGCGTTCCGGGCCGGCCACGACTTTCTCCACGGCCTCCTCCAGGTCCGACTGCATGATGCGTTGATGGCCCTTACGCACCGCCAGCAAGGCCGCCTCGTTCAGCGCATTGGCCAGGTCGGCCCCGGAGAAGCCCGGCGTGGCCTGTGCGATGCGCCGCAGGTTCACCTCGGGATCCAGCGGCTTGCCGCGCGCGTGAACGCGCAGGATCGCTTCGCGTCCGTTCAAGTCCGGCGCATCCACGATCACCTGCCGGTCAAAGCGTCCCGGCCGCAACAGCGCCCGATCGAGGACGTCCGGCCGGTTGGTGGCAGCCAGGATGATCACGCCGGTATTGGCCTCGAAGCCGTCCATTTCGACCAGTAGCTGATTCAGCGTCTGTTCGCGTTCGTCGTTGACCGCGCCCACGTGAAAGCCGCGCTGCCGCCCGATGGCATCGAGCTCGTCAATGAAAACTATGCACGGCGCCTTCTGCTTGGCTTGCGCGAACAGGTCCCGCACGCGGGCCGCCCCCACGCCCACGAACATCTCAACGAAGTCACTGCCGCTGATCGAGAAGAACGGCACGTGCGCCTCGCCCGCCACCGCTCGCGCCAGCAGCGTCTTTCCCGTCCCCGGCGGCCCGGTCAGCAGAATGCCCTTCGGAATCTGCGCCCCCATGACGGTGTAGTGTTGCGGCTGCTTCAGAAAATCGACCACTTCCTTGAGCTCGGCTTTGGCCTCGTCCGCCCCGGCCACGTCGTTGAACGTCACGCCGGTGGACCGGTCAGGAACGATGCGCGCCCGGCTCTTGCCGATGGTCATGACCTGGCTGCCGGCGCCCCGCAAGAACCGCGACAGGCCAAACCATAGCAGCACTATCAGCCCCAGCGGGAATATCCAGGCCCAAATGAACTCGCCGACCTTGCTGGGCAGGACGCCTTTGAAGTGCACTCCGGCTGCGTGCAGTTCGTCCGTCAACTTCGGGTCTTCAACCCGGACGGTGCGGAAATTGAACTTATCGGGCAACTTCTCCGCCGTGGGCTGCGTGGTCCCGCTCTTGAGCTCAATTACTCCGCGAATCTCGTTTTGCCCGATCGCCGCCTCGACCACCTCACCCTTGGCCAGAAACTCCTTGAATTCACTGTAGGATATCTGCCGCACCTCGGCCCGGCCGAACGAGCTCTGCCACAAGAACAGCAACCACAGCGCCAGCAGCAGATACCAAAACAGAAACTGCCAGCGTTGCCACCGGCTGCGCGGACGCGGGCGATGCGGTTCAGGCGGCGCTTCATACGGCGGCATCAGTCGCCCTCCCCCGGTTCCGTCCGGGTGCGCGGTTTTTCCAAATCGGCGATGATGTGACCACGCCGAAATACCGTCACGTGCCCAGTGGATTGACTGACGGCAATCGCGACGGCGTTGGTGACGGCCGTAATCCCGGCGGCCGCCTGGTGCCGCGCTCCCAACCCGGCCG
>JAGPEO010000069.1:6471-13420 GCA_018056925.1 Phycisphaerae bacterium | reverse complement strand
TATCACCGCCTTCGCTTCGTCATTCAGCAGGCTGCGGTGAGACAGAACCAGGCGGAGGACGACTCCGACCCGGTCTCGAACGCCAAGGGTGAAGAACAGGGCGCGCATGTGCATACGGACCGTGTTGACCGAAATGCCCATTCGGGTCGCGATATCCGAGTAAGTCAGCTCCTCGCAGACCAGCTCTGCGACCTCGAGCTGGCGCTTGGTCAAGTTAAGCTTTCGCCCCAACGCCGCCCAATCCGATTGGCTGAATAGCGCCCGGCCTGGCCGCTCGAGCGAGCTGAGGTGGAGGGGGTAGTTGAGCGGGGCCGAATACGAACGGGCCACGGGGTAAGTCTCCATGCTTTCTTGCTCCAATCGCTTCAACGGGGGCCGCTCCGCCCTCACAAGGGGGAGCTCCAATCGCTAAAGGCTGCTCCAATCGCTATAAAGGCGGCCGGTCAGCCGGCGTGGCGGCGACCGGTCAAGCTGATTCTGACCGGGCTTGGCGACAGCTCAGGTCGGCCCCAACAAATGTCAGGGTCCGACAGCCGAGGTCGGCCGCACAGGATGTTGGAGGGGCGGCGCCGTTGAAACGCAAGCAGCAGAGGGGACGCGCGTGCTGGCAGAAATCCAGCTTTTTCTGGGTTCGGGGCGATTGGTCGTAAGTGCACAGGGAAATAACGCGCCGCGCAGGATTCGAACCTGCAACCTTCGGCTCCGTAGGCCGATGCTCTATCCAGTTGAGCTAGCGGCGCTCTCTCAGGCGGCCAAAATTGGCCGACCGCACTGCCCGGGACAGGATTTGAACCTGCACGAGGTTGCCCTCACCAGCCCCTCAAGCTGGCGCGTCTGCCAATTCCGCCACCCGGGCGCAAAGCAACGGCGCCGGCGAAGCAGCGCCGATGTCAGGATGAAAGCTTAGAGCGCGGATTCGCTTGCGTCAAGATTGCGTCAAGATTGCGCAACGAGGAACGTCTGGTTCGCTATTTTGAATTTTGAATCGGTTTGTCGACCACGGTTTCCGCCTTCTGCGGGCGGCTCATTAGTTCCGTGATGGCCGTCAGCGGCGGTTTGGCGTTGAAGAGCACGTCATAAACGGCCTGGGTAATCGGCATTTCCACCTGGCAGCGCCGGGCGAGTTCCAGGACGGCACGCGTCGTCGGAATGCCCTCGATGACCGAAACGCTCTCACGCACCACCTGGTCCACGGGCCGGCCTTCACCGATCCGCTGGCCGGCCGTGCGATTGCGGCCGTGCGGCGAGATGCAGGTGGTGATCAGGTCGCCGACGCCGGCCAGGCCGACGAACGTTTCAGGGCGGGCGTGCATGGCGACGGCCAGGCGCGTGATTTCTACCAAGCCGCGCGTGACGAGGGCGGATTTGGCGTTATCGCCGGCGCGCAGGCCGTCGAGGATGCCGGCGGCAAGAGCGATGACGTTTTTCAGGGCGCCCGCGAGTTCGACGCCGATTACGTCCGGGTTGGTGTAGATGCGGAACCAGGAGGTGCCGACGGCGGATTGGACGAGGTCGGCGATTTCCGGGTGTTCACTGGCGACGGCCACCGTCGCGGGCAGGCAGCGGGCCAGCTCATGCGCGATGCTCGGTCCGGACAGAACGGCCAACGGGTTGCGGGGCGCGTACTCAGCGATGATCTGCGTAGGGCGTTTGAGCGTGCCGACCTCGATGCCCTTGGTGATGCTGCAGATGGGCACGCCCTCCGGGACTTGCCGGCCGAGCTGCTCCCACATGCCGCGGAGATACTGGCAGGGGTAGGCAGAGATTATGAGCTCGGTGTGTGAGAGCGCGATGCGCGGGTCATCGGTGGGGCTGATGCCCGGCGCCAGGCGCATGCCGGGCAAGTAGCGCCGGTTCTCGCGCGCGACGACCAGGTCATCGAGTTCCTCGGGGCGGGCGAGCAGTTCGACTTTGATGTTGTTGCTGTCCAACACCTGGGCCATGACGGTTCCCATGGCGCCGGCGCCGATGACTGTGGCTTTCGTAAGCATGCGGATACTCCGGATGGACACGGCGGAACACCGGGGCAGGTCTGAGGTCCGTGCCGCGGCGCCGCTTGTGCCACAGCCGGGCATTGTAACTTCAAGCGAGCGTTGCGGCATTTAGAAGCTGGGCCAGCGGCGGCGGCGCGACCGTGACGTCGGCCAGATAGCGTTGCCGGATGAAGACGAGCACGGCGCGGGTGACAGGCCGCGCAAATATCTGGGCGGCGGCCTGGGCGTAGAGCTGCAATTGCAACGTGTAGGTGTTGATGCGCTCCTGTAAGGCGGCGTCGTCCGGCACGCGGTCGGTCTTGTAGTCCAGAATGACCAGGCCGGCGGCTGTTTCGAGCAGGCAGTCGATGACGCCGCGAATGATGGTCGCCTCGGCATTGGCAGAGGCAGTCAGTCGGCACGCGTACACAAACGGGACTTCACGGGCAGCGGCGGCGGCGCGCAAGGCGAGTTGCCGGCCGAGCGGCGTGGCCCCGAACCAGGCGAGGTCGTCCACCGGCAGTAGGGCGGCCTGCTCGGCGGAAATGCGGGCCGATCTCACGAGGCGGTCGATCTCCTTGCGAATGGCCGATTCCGAGGCGAGGGCCGCAAAGTCAGCGAACTGAAGGAACTTGTGGCAGGCGGTGCCGAGCTCGCGGCCATCGATTTCGCCGCTGGCTTGCAGGCATTTGGGCAGCGAGAGCCGGGGGATGAAATCGCGGACGGTGTGTGCCGAGTCTGGACCGCCAGCGCGCCAGTCCGGGCCGCGAGCGGCGAGCTGTTTCACTGCGCTGACCGACAGCACGGCGGGCAAGTCGGCCAGGGTACGGTCGATCGGGGCTTCGAGCAGCAGGCGGCTGTGTTCGAGCCAGGCGGCACCAACGGAGGGCGCGAGTTGCGCTGGTGCACGGAGGGGTTCGGGCGGCGCACTTGGGGGGAGACTCCCGCGCCCGTTTTCTTCCTGGGGCTGGTGCAGCGTGACCTCCAAGGCGGCGCAGGTGTTCCCGGAGCGCTCGTGCAGGCCGGCCGCGGCGGCGGCCATCATGACCCAATCGAGCAGACTGGTAGCGCCCAACCTCGTCGGCAGCGGCGGCGGACCTCCGGCCGCGGCGAACTGGGTGCAAGCGGTGTCCCAGGCGTCTGGTTTGGCATGCCCGCAAATGATGAGTTGCTCGCGAGCCCGAGTTGTTGCAACGTAGAGCAGGCGAAGCTCTTCCTCGATCTCACGGGTGCGGCCGTGCCGGGCAGCGATCGGATGGCGGGCGCTGGTGACCTTCAGGCGGGCCGGGTAGTCGAAGAAGGTCAGGCCGAGGCCGGTGGAGGCGTCGCATTGCAGCGGTTCGTTGGTCCGGCTCAGATTGAAGCGGCTGCCGGTGTTGAGCAGGAAGACGACCGGGAATTCGAGGCCCTTGGCGGCGTGGATGGTCATGATGCGCACGACGTTTTCGCCGGCGGCGACCGGAACGCCGGGATCGAGTTCGGCCGTGGCGAGGTCTTCGAGGTAGGCGTCGAATTCGGCGACGCCATGCTGACCCCGGCGGGCGAAGTCGATCGCAAAGCGCTCCAGGGCGCGTAGCAATGCCACGCGATGCTCACCGCCGGGCAAGGCCTGGGCAAAGAGCAGCCAAGCGGTGTCGTTGTAGATCTGGCGGAGGAGTTCGGGCAGCTCCTGTTCGCGGGCGGTTATCGCCCAGCGGTCGAGTTGCGCCATGGCGGCGCGCAGCTTGGCTTGCAGGGCGGCGCCGGCCTGGTGGCGGGGCTTGCCTGTGCAGAAGGTTGCGACCGCGTCGCAGAAATCAGCATGCGGCGCCGCTGCTCGAATCTGCAGCAGCTCGGGCAGCGAAAGGCCGACCATCGGGCTGCGGAGATAGGCGGCCAGCGGGAGTTCCTGTCGGCGATTGGCGAGCAGGGCCAGCACGTTGCGCACGTCCATCACTTCGGGGACGTCGAGCAGGGCGTCGCGCCCGCTAGTGATACAAGCGATGCCGGCCTGCCGCAGAATGCGGGCCACGACTGCGGCGTTCTGCTTCGCGGAGCGCAGGAGGATGACGATATCTGCCAGACGCAGCGGGCGCAGGCTCAGGCGTCCATCGGGACCGCGCTCGGGCACCTGCACGCCGTCGCGCAGCAGGCCGTGGATGCGATCGGCGGCGAGCAGCGCTTCGCGCTCCATGCGCTCGAGCGGCACGGCGTTATTGTCCTCCGAATCTTCAGCCTCGTTCTGGCCTGCTGAGCGTCCGGCGGGCTGCTCGATTATGTGCAGCTCAACGCGCGGGTTCGCATCGAGGCTGGGGTTGGGGATCTCGTCGCGTCCGGCGCGCAGGCGTTCGTCCGGCGCGAAGGCCGTCCCGCCGAGGGCCGGGTCAAATAGCATTGCGAACAGGCGGTTGAGCGCGGCGACGATCGCAGGATGGCTGCGGAAATTGTCCGAAAGGTACTGGACGATTCCTTCCTGGCGGTCGGCCGCGAAATCCTGCAGCAACTCGGAGAAGAGACGCGGCTCGGCCTGGCGGAAGCCGTAAATGCTCTGCTTGATGTCGCCGACCATGAAGCGGTTTGAGCGGCCGGGCTGGGGGCGGGTTACCAGGCGCAAAATTTCGACCTGGACCGGGCTGGTGTCCTGATATTCGTCCACCAGCACGTGTTCGTAACGCTGCTGCAGGCGCTGAGCTATCGCGGAAGGCGTGCGCGGGCCGGTAGCGGCCGGCGGCGCCAGCAGATCGAGAGCCATGCGCAGCACGTCGCCGAACTCGTAAGTGGCTTGTGAGCGTTTTATCTCGCTCAGGCGCGTGTGGAAGCGCTGTTCGAGGTCAAGCAGCGTGGTCACGAGCGCCGCGGCGGCCGGCGCAGTGTCCAGCAGACGCACGGCCTCGTCGCGGGACCAGCAGGCTTGCAGGCGGCGCTTGAGCCAGCGCGTCTGGATGTCGGTGCAGAGGGCGGCGGCATCCGGCGGCAGGCCGCGCGGCTTGCGGAGCTTGAATGCATCGATCTCATCTAGGACCGCTAGAAGGGCCGCCTCTTGCGGTTCCTGCGTGAGACGCGCGTTCCAATCCGCGAGGGACTCGTGGTAGGGCTGAAGAACGGTGCTCAGTTCGCGAGCTGCGCCGGCGAGCAGGGCGGTCAATTGCTGGTGTTGGAAGGCGCATTCTTGGGCCAGGGCGGCGGTAAGCGTCACGCAAGCGCGGGCGCGGAGCTCGTCGGGGCCGGCGGCGTGGAGGTCGCGCTGGCGGGCCAGCCAGGCGTCGACTTCAACCAGGTTTTCACGGAACTGGTTCAGTTTCTCGACGTGCCGGCGCAGGAACTTGTCGTCGGGGCGGGTCGTGCGCTTAAGCCATTCGCGGGCGGCTTGCGCCAGGGGGTCGGCCGCGGAATAAATCCACGTGAACAACTCGTCCAGTACGTGTCTGCGCAGCAGCCAGGCGTCTTCTTCGCTGAGCATCACGAAAGCGGGGTCTACGCCGATCTCGGCGGCGTGGGCGCGCACGATGCGGGCGCACCACGCGTCGATGGTGCCGATATCGGCACTGTCGACCAGGATTTCCTGCCGGCGCAGGTGGTCGCGCATGTGGGCGTCCGAGGTTGTCGCCGCAGCCTCGCGCAACATCCGGCCGATACGTACGCGCAATTCGGCGGCCGCGGCCCGCGTGAACGTCACGACCAGTAGGCGGTCGACGGGGCAGGGGTGCTGCGGGTCAGCGATCAGGGCCAGGACGCGGCGGGCGAGGACCTCGGTCTTGCCGGAACCGGCCGAAGCAGAGAGCAGCAAATTGCAGCCGCGGTGGTCGATGGCTTGTTGCTGGCTGGGAGTGAGGTTCATTCGGCGCCCCCTTCGTTTGTGTCGCCGGTTTCGACCTGCGCGGCGAACTGGTCGAGCGTGGGCAGCACGCGTTCGGCGGCTCGGGCGCGGTTGATGAGCGGATCGAAGCGGCATAGGCCGTGAAATTCACAGTGGCCGCAGGCAAGCTCGTGTCGCTCGACCAAAGGCGAGGCTTCGACCTTGCCCGCCACGATGCCCTCCGCCGCCATTAGTAGCGTCTGGCGGGCCAGGGCGAGGCGGGATTCCAATCCATTTTCGTCGACCACGTCGCGCGACTGCGTGCGATCGAAAGTGAGGTCTTTTTTCAGGCGCATGCACGCCACCGGCGAGGAGGTCTGCCCGAGCTGTGGATCAAGCAGGCGGGCGGTGCTTTCGATGAACACGCCGCGTGGGCGGTAGAGATACATGGCCTCCTGATCCCCTTCGGCCGCCTGGGCGTATTGTGTTTGCAGGACTGCTTCATCCGGGAAGAGCGGGGCGAGGAAGACGCCGGCCAATGTCAGCGGGTCGCGGGTCGGCAGGGCGGTTCGGATCGCGAGCAGGTACGTGAGAACTTGCAACGCTCCGCCGGTAAGGTACGCGGCGCCACTGAAGGGGCTGATGCTGGACTTGTAGTCGTAAACCAGGACGAGCGTCCGGCCGTCCTGGCGGCAGATGTCGAGGCGGTCGATTACGCCGCGTAGTCGCACGCGCCGCCCGTCGGTCAGTGTCAGATCGAGCCCCGGCAGACCGTCCGGGTCTGTCTCACTTCCGAAACGTCTTTCAAGGAGATGCGGTTCAAACTGCCCGCGTCGCCAGCGGCCGGCATGGGCTCGCATGAGTTCGCCCACGAAGTCGCAGAGGAAGGCCGAGAGAAAAGCCATATCCGGGCGGCGCTGCGGCAGGTCGGCCGGGAGGCTGCGTTGGAATTCGCCGACGACCTCGCGCACCAACTCGGCCCAGCGCTCATCGGTAACAGTGCGGACCCCGCCGGGTTCGCCGGCGGCGCGGCGCGTGATTTCGGCGATGATGGCGTGGGCCAGGCTGCCCAAGTCCCAAGCGCGCGGGCGTGGGCCGCGCAGGGCGTCGATGCGCAACGCGTACTGGGCGAAATGCTTGAAAGAGCAGTCGAGATACGTCTCGGCTTCAGATGGCGAACCGCGCCACGCAATTCCTGCCG
>JAGPEO010000069.1:5049-6371 GCA_018056925.1 Phycisphaerae bacterium | reverse complement strand
GGCAGGACGCGCCGCACGTCTGCCAGTAGCGGCGAGGGCAGCAGCGGCTGGCCGTCTTCGGCGACGGTGGCGTAGCTGATGGTGAGCCCAACGCTGGGGCGCGTGAAAGCGATGTAGGCCAGCAGACGCTCGCCGAAGCTGTCTTCGCGATGGCTGGCCGGCGCGGGCAAGCCGGCTTTCGTCAGGGCGTCGCGCTCGCCGGTGTCGAGAAGTTCGTCCTCCGCGGGGCGGGCGGGGAAGATGCCCTCGTTGAAAGCGCATACCCAGGCGAACTTGATCTCGGGGTGGCGGCTGCGCTCGATGGAGCTGACGAGCACCTGGTCCAAAGTTGGCGGAGCGAGGCCAAGGGTCTGCTCGCGCAAGGTCGCGGAAAGCAGTCGGGCGACTTCGTCGAGGCGCAGGCGTTCGTCGCCGAGGACGGTGTGCAGGTCGTCCAGAGCGCCGCATAGCGTTTCCCACGCCACCCGGTGGGTCTCCGCTTGTT
Organism: Phycisphaerae bacterium; assembly: GCA_018056925.1. GTDB lineage: Bacteria > Planctomycetota > Phycisphaerae > UBA1845 > Fen-1342 > JAAYXS01. The sequence goes on along the minus strand of JAGPEO010000069.1, from coordinate 5,887 downwards.
CCCAGCGGCGCTCCTGGCGGTGAGCGGCGATCCAGGATTCCAAGCGTCGCCGGACGGACATCTGCTCTAGCAGGTCTATAAGGGTGCGGACCCAGAGGTTGGTGGTGGGGGGTGGGTCCTGGGCGGCGAGGTTTAGCAATGGTTCGATTGCGGCCATGATGGCGAGGCGCGCAGAATCGAGTTCGGTGGGCGCGGGTTCGGTGCTTGAGGGCGATGATGCGGAATCGGGCTGATTGGGGGTTCGGGCACTGCTTGAAGCTGCGCTTTCAAGCAGTGGCACACGGGAGGCGTTCGGCGCTGCACGTTGGGGGTTAATTGCCAGATTCGACAGGTCGTCGAAGGTCCAGTGTGGTTGGCGCCAGGCGGCGAGGCCGTGAATGGCCTGGCCGACGATCAGGTTTTCCAGGGCTTCGGCTTGCTCGCGCTCGATCGGCAGCAGGCCGGTGCGGAGCAGCCGGGTGGTCGCAGTGACCGAGAAGTCCTCGGCTATCGCCTGGAACAAAGCCTCGACCAGGCGGCTGAGCGGGTGAGAGCGCATGGGCCGGCGGCGGTCGAGGAAGTACGGAATTTCATATTCAGTGAATACATCGGCGATGATCGGGACCAGCGGCTCCAGGTCGCGGGCAATGACGGCAAAGTCGCGGAAACGCAGGGCGCCGCCGGATTCAATGATCTGCTGGCGAATGGAGCGCGCCGCCTGCCGAAGTTCCTCGCGGTGCGTGACGCACTCAATCAGTGAAACAGTCTGATCGGGTGACGTTGCGCTTGCGGACGCGGGGCTGGCCGGTGCCGCGAACGGTGCGGCCAGGCCGGCTTCGAGCCGTGCAAGCTGAGGGGC
>JAGPEO010000069.1:0-4949 GCA_018056925.1 Phycisphaerae bacterium | reverse complement strand
AGGCGCGAGAAGCTGAGGACCGCGGCCCGGCTATATCCGCCGTTAGGAGCACGCGTGGCCAGCGTGCGCTCCATCTGGAAGCTGGCTTGTTCGGGGACCAGAAGCACGAGGCGGCGCGTGTCCCCGGAGCGCTGGAGCTCCGACAGCAGGCGGTCGACGCAGTAACGCGTCTTGCCTGAGCCGGCTCGCCCGAGGACGAAAGTTACGGCCATGCTCCTGCCTCCGGAGTCGTCTTCTATCCGAGAGCTGTCCTCTTATCCGAGCCTGACGCGCAAGCGCGGGCCGCACCAAGTGATAAGGTGATAATGTGATAGGGATTAAGCGTTTACGCGCGGCGAGCGGGCCACACGCGACCCAGCGGTCCGTCCTTATCACTTTATCACTCTATCACCTTATCACTCTATCACGCTTCCTCCGGGCCGCTCAATCTTCGTATCTCTCCAGCCGCTTGCGGCATTCGTCGCGCTCGCGCTTGTACTTGTCGGCCTTCTCCTTCAGGCGGCAGTTTTGCTGCTCCAAGTACTGAATGTTCTGGTAGGCCCGGTACAGCTCCTGCCGCCCCTGCTCGACCGTCGCGATGGGCGGGACGCGGCTGGTGTCCACCGGCTCCGGCCGGCTGCCGCCGATGTCGATTCGCTCGGGGGCTTTCACACTGACGCAGCCGAGGGTCAGGATCAGGGCGGCGCTGGCGGCCAATAGGAAACTCGTCCTCATCGTTACTCTCCTCGAGGCTGGCACGGCCGACGCCCTCGCCAGGTCCGATGGCCATGCTGCTCACCCACTTAGACCGCACCGTATAATCGCCGGTTAGGCCGTGCGGGTCAAAGGCCCAAGGTCCGGGCGTTGGGTGCCATGCCCAAGCTGTAAGCGCGGGCATGTGTGTGCAATGTCGGGTTCGGCGCCTGGTGTGCAATATCGGGTAACCGTATGTAAGTGGGCATGCCCGCGCCGCTACGCGGCTTGGGCATGGCTCGCGCCGCCTGGTATGGCACCGGCGGCTTGAACATGGCACCTATAGGCAGGATTGGCTTGGAGAAGCGCGTCATTACGATTTTGGGCTGCACGGCGGTGGGGAAGGGGACGTTGGCGCGCGCAATCGCCGGGCGGCTGGGGGCGGAAATCGTCAGCATCGACTCGATGAAGGTTTACCGCGGCATGGACATCGGCACGGCCAAGCCGAGCGCCGAGGCGCGGGCCGCGATTCCGCACCATTTGATCGACGTGGCCGAGCCGTGGGAGCCGTTCAGCGTAGCCCGATTCATCGAACTGGCGGACAGGGCGGTGGGGGAGGTACACGGTCGCGGGCGCCCGGTCATCGCAGTCGGCGGGACGCTGCTGTATTTCAAGTGCTTCTATCAGGGCTTGTTTGCCGGGCCCTCCGCCGACCCGGCCATTCGAGCGGAGATCCGGCGGCGGGCCGAAGTTGAAGGCATCGAGGCGCTGCACGCGGAGCTGGCGCGGATCGACCCCGAAGCGGCGGGCCGCATTCATCGCAACGACCTGCGGCGCATCGAGCGGGCGTTGGAAGTGCATCGGCTGACCGGCACGCCGATCAGCGTGCTACAGCGCGAGTGGGACAGCCAGAGCATCCGGCGGCCGGAGTGGGACTGGGTTCTGATCGGCTTGCGGCGGCCGCGAGAAGTCAACAATCGGCGGATTAATGAGCGGGTGCGGCGGATGGTCGCAGCCGGGCTGGTCGAGGAGGCACGGCGTTTGTGGGCCGACCCGCGCGGGCTCAGCGATCAGGCGCGGCAGGCGGTGGGGTACGCCGAGTTGTTCGAGCATTTTGAGGGGCGGATGTCGCTGGATGAGGCGATCGAGCGGATCAAGATCAATACGCGCCATTTGGCCAAGCAGCAACGCACCTGGTTGCGGCGGCTGGAGCGAGTGAACTGGATAGATGTGGAAGAGGCCGACGATCTTGAGCGGATCGTCGGCCTCGTACTGCCATTGGCCTGTGTTACCGGTTCTTAACGGTCTGGCCGGTTAACAGCCGGTCTCGCTCTCACAGTTTTGTACCTACGGTTTCAAGACCAGCGTCCGGGCGGCCTCGGTGCGCAGCGTATTCAGCGGCTCGCGGGCGTTCAGGAACGCCTTCGGGGCGAGGTCGCGTTGCGCGATGCGCGTATTGCGCGAAATCGTCACGCGCTGCTCGCCGGGCGTGATGCGCTGCTCGGCTTCGCCCCATTCGCCCTTGACCGCCTTCACTTCCACCGGCTGAGCTTCGACCGTCCAGTTCTCCGGATACTCCACGGTCAACTTTACTTGCTCCACGAATGGGCCGGTGATGCGGACCGGTTCGTTGCGCTCGCTGTATGCCAACGGGAGCGTGACGTTCGCCGCATACGGCGCGTCTGCCGGCATTTGCAGCCAATACGCGCCGCCGACTTTCTTCAGGGCCTTGGACGACTTGACCTTCGCCTCCACGGCGAACTGGTTATCGCTCAGTTCCTTCACGGCGAAACTCTCCACCGTGACCTCCGGCAAAACGCGGCCGAGAAGCGCGCTGACGCGGCTCTTCTGAGCCTCGCTCGAGCGCAGGCTTTCCGGAGCGACGAACAAGCCGGACGTAGCCAGCGAAACCGTGCCGGCGTAAGTGCCGTCCGCCTTCATCTTGATCGTGCCGCCGACTACGCAACGACTCTCATCAGCCTGGGTCCAGGCGGGCAGCGGCGTGCGCATCGCGCTCGCGTCGCCCATGATCAGCAGCGAAGTGCCGGCCCAACGGCTGTCGCGCACGATGCGCCCGTGGCGGGCATCCCAGATTTCCGGCTGCTGGCCGCCGTCGAGCAGGACGACATAGGCCGCCACCTGCGAGTCGTGCGGAGCGGATTCGAGCCAGCGATCATCGTTTACGAGCACGGCCGCGCGAGCCGGCAGCCCGGCCGCGCGTGCCAGCGACAGCAGAACCGCGGTCGCTTCCTGGGGCAGACCGTAGCCGCCGCGGATCGTCTCCGAAGCCGGGCGAAGACCGCCGCGCTGCCAGTCGGAGTCAAACTCCACGACGTTGAAAACGGCCGCCAGTTTTTCCTGGATAGCGCGCATTTTGTCGGCCGGCTGTAGGACGTCTTTGGTCCAGTCGGCCGCCAGTTTGGCGGTAATTTCGCACTCGTTTGCGGCGCTTTCGATGTCGCTGGTCGTGCGCTGCATCCACCGATGCCAATCACCGCCGCTGTTGAACGCAAAGCGTGGGCAGCGAACCTGCCAGGGAGCGCACCGGGGCTCGGCCGGATGCGCCGGCAGGTTGCGGAAGGTCCACGTCTTCGTTTCGTAGGGCAGGCCGCTCTTCACGGAGGTCGACGAGGAGACTTCCGGTTTTGTCCCGATCTGCGCGCCCCCAGGCCCAATCACGGAAGGCCTAATGTTGGCCGCGGCCGGGCTTGTGATGGACAGTACGCGTTCGAGGACGGGATATGCGTGATCGAGGCGCACATCGGCCGCCAGTGCGGGCCGCGCACCGGGCTTGCTGGTAATCTGGTAATCCAACTCGACGACGCAGCCGGTTTCGATGCCGCTCATCACCAGCACGTGCTGGCGAATGGCGGCAAAGGCCGGCCAGCCGGCGGTGATGTCCGGTGACACGAGCACATGGGAATAGTCCGGCAACTCGCGGTAAGTGCCATCGGCCCTTTTGACGCGCGCGGTAATGATCTCCAGATTATCCGTCTCAGCGTTGTACGTCAGGCGCGGATCGGCGAATTCCCGGTGGGTACGATCGCTGTTAAGGCGAACGTGCTGCTTCTCACGATAGACGGTCGAGCCGTCGTCATTAATCGTCCAATGCTGCTCCCAAAGCTCAATAACCCCATCCGGCTGCGGAGCAGTGTCGGCCCAGGCCACCGGCGGAAGCGCGAGAGCGGCCAGCAGGAATACAGCGACTGCAAAGGCGCTCTTGATCCCTCGATCCCTAGATCCCTTGATCCCTTCTTTAACGCTCAACATGGGCGCCCTCCAGCTCGCATACCATTACCGGCCCCGCCAGTTCATCAAACTTCTCCATCACTTCCTTGAAGTTGGCGTACTCCTCCGGGGGGATCTGCCACTTCTTGATTCGCAGCTCGCAGGTGTAGTGAACCTGTCCCGGCGTCGACTCGATGTCGAACTGCAGGCTCGCCGACGGCCCGTCGATATTCACCGGTTTGGGCGACTCGACCACCTTCCAGCCCGGCGGGAGCTTCACTGTTTCGTCGACCTTGACCAGACGCGTCGCCCACAGCCGCACGCCGTACTTGCGCGTTTCGAGGCCGTAGGTGCCCGGCAAATCCATGAGCGTGCGGTCACCCAGCGGCGTCTGCAGCAGCGGCAGCTTGAAATAACGCTTGTTGCCGCCGCCGAGTGCGAAATCCTCGGCCCCAAACGTGGCCTGAAGCTTGAGCGGCTCGGAGAAGTCGACCGGGTCCATGCAGGTCAGGCTGCCGATCTTCGTCACCGGGCTGATGCGGGCGAAACTGGCTTCGAAGACTTCGTGGCGCTCGTCGGCCGGGTATGCGGCCAGAGCGCGGCGCAGACGGCCTTCGGGCGCGCCGGTGGAGTAGAAGTTCAGCCCGCCGGTCAGCTCGTTGTCCTCGCTGATGGCGGTTTGGCCCTTCCAGCTAACCGTGCAGTCCTCGGGCGGGAAGTAGGGCGACTGCGAGAGTTCCTTGCCTTCCGGGATGCCGTAGACCACGTGCTGCAGGGGTTCGAGCGTCGACCAGTTGTCGCGGCTCTTCACCATCCAGGTCGGGTCCAGCAGCGTGAGGTTGCCGTCCTTGTCGCGGAAGCACGTGACCGCGTGGTTGAACTGGTCGGCCGGAACGCGGTCCACCCGCTGGCGAGCCATGGTCATCGTCAGGTACGAATCGAAGCCGGCCACGCGCAGCATCGTCACCAGCATGCCGGCCTTGTCCTTGCAGACGCCGCAGCGGTCGTGGAACGTCTCAATGCTGCGGTGCACGGTGTAGCCCTCGCAC
>JAGPEO010000392.1 GCA_018056925.1 Phycisphaerae bacterium | reverse complement strand
CAAGGAGCTGATTGCGCGGGCAGTCCACGCCGCTTCGCCCCGGGCCGCGCAACCTATGCTGTGCGTCAACTGTGCCGCGCTCTCGCCCACGCTGCTGGAAAGCGAGCTGTTCGGGCACGAAAAGGGGGCCTTTACCGGGGCCGACCGGATGCGCAAAGGGCGCTTTGAACTGGCCGACGGCGGCACGCTGCTGTTGGACGAGGTTTCCGAAATCGCCCCGCCGCTGCAGGCCAAGCTGCTGCGCGTCTTGCAGGAGCGCGAGTTTGAGCGGGTCGGCAGCTCGGTAACCCGCCGCATTGACGTACGCGTTATCGCCACCACTAACCGCGACCTGCGCGAGTGGGCCGCCAAGGCCCGCTTTCGCGAAGACCTGTACTACCGGCTGAGCGTGCTGCCGATCGAGGTGCCGCCGCTGCGCGAGCGGCGTGAGGACCTGCCGCTGCTACTGGATTACTTCCTCGGCCGCATCAAGGTCCGCGAAGGACGCGAGCGCCCCACCTTTACCCCGGAAGCGATGGCCCTCTTGGCCGAGTACTCTTGGCCCGGAAATGTGCGCGAACTTCAAAACCTCTGTGAACGCCTGGCCGTTTTGGAGGCCGGGCGCGAGATAGGCCCCGATACGGTGCGGCCGCTGCTCATTGGCCCACTGAAGACGGCCAGCGCGCCGGCCGAAGGTCTGCGCTACAGGGAAGGTCACATTCTGGAAGATTCGGAGCAGCAACTGATTCTGAGCACGCTCGAACGGTTTAACGGCCATCGCGAGAAGACCGCCCGGGCGCTGGGGATTGGATTGCGCACGTTGGGCCTGAAGCTCAAGAAGTGGCGTGAAGAAGGGCGGTTTCCCGAGTTGGTAGTACAACGGAAGGTGCTCTAGGTTCTGGCGTTTGGGTATTCACGAATATGGCGGCATGGCATTTGCCTTGCGTCTGTTGACTCGCGGCGTGAGCGGAGCACGTTGATGTGGATTGATGGCTTGATCGACGGGCGCACCACGCGGGCGGCGGAACTGACGGCCAGATTCGCCGAAGCCCGCCATAACGTGCTGGCCCAGAACCTCGCCAACATTGACACGCCCGACTACCACAGCCGGAACCTCGATCCGCGCCTGTTCCAGGAGTCGCTGGCGGCCGCGCTCGAACGCGCGACGCAGTGCAATAGCAGCCGGCTGGATTTGCGCGGCAACGCGCAGTTTTCGACCACGCCCACCGGCCAGGCCGAAGTGCGCCCCGCAGTGGAGCCGGCCCCGAATGTGCTTTTTCACGACGGCACTAACAACCGGCTGGAAGGCCTGATCGCCGACGCGACCGAAAATGCGTTGTACTACGAGATGAGCATCAGTTTTCTGCGGAACAGCTTCCAAAACGTGCTCAGTGCCATCCGGGGCAGAGTGGCATGATCGGCGGTGAAGACAAATGATCGGCACACTTGACATCACACGCTCGGCCCTGATCGCTGAGCGCACCCGGCTGGACGTTATCGCCGGCAACATTGCCAACGCGAACGTCACGCGCCAAGCGGACGGCACGATCCTGCCGTATCGCCGGCGCTTCGCCACCTTTATGAGCGGCGACGGCCGGGGCGGCCCGGGCGTTCACGTCGACTCCATCGAGCAGGATCCTTCGGACTTCAAGCTGCGCTACGCGCCGGGAAGTCCGGACGCGATTCCCAGCGGACCGCTGGCCGGATACGTTCAATTGCCGAACGTCAACATCACGATGGAATACGTGGATGCGCTCGAGGCGAGCCGCGCCTACGAAGCCAACGTGGCGATGCTGAACGTGACCAAGAGCATGCTGCAGCAGGCGATCCGCCTTTTCGCGTGATGACGAATGATCGACCCAGTTTCATCAAGGCCCGTTAGCCCAATTTGCCCGCCGGCGACCAGTGCCCCGGCCACGGCCCCCGGCGCCGCCGGCGGCGAGGCGAGCTTTGCCGCGCTGCTCCGCCGGCAGTTGGAGCAGGTCAGCGATATGGATAACCAAGCCAAGCAAGGCGTTCAGGATCTGCTGACCGGCCGCTCCCAGAACATCACCGAGGTGTTCGTGGCCGCCCGCAAGGCCGAGGTCGCTTTCAGCCTGCTCATGGAAATCCGAAACAAGCTCTCGGACGCGTACACGGAGATCAAGAACCTGCGCGTCTGATGCGGCTGACAGCATCGAATAGATGATCGGCGGCCGAGCCGTCGGGAGCCCCGGGAATGGAGTCCCTGCAAAAACTGCTGGCGCGGGTCTTCACGCAAACGCGCGACCTCTCGCGTTCGCAGCGACTGGCGATCTTGCTGGGTGGACTGCTGGTCGGCGTTTCGCTGCTGGGCCTGCTGCGCTGGGCCGCCACGCCCGAGATGACGCCCTTGCTCGACCAGGAGCTCCAGCCGGACGAGCTGGCCCGCGTGCGCACCGGTCTGGAGCTGATCAAAGAGCCGTTCCGGCTGGTCGGGCAGAAAATTCTGGTTCGTGCCGACGCGAACCGCTCCGCCATCCTGGCGCAATTGCAACAGCAGGACAAGCTGCCCTCCGACACCAGCGCCGGCTTCAGCGCCCTGGTGAAGGAATCCAATCCCTGGATATCGCAAGCCGAGCATGAACGCCGCTGGACCGTCGCTCTGAAACAGGAGCTGGAACAGGTCCTGCGGCAGTTTCGCGGCGTGAAATCGGCCAGTGTGTTCCTGCCGCTCAACCAGGAGCGGCGGCGCTTCGCGCAACAGGAAGCCGCCGCCACTGCCAGCATCACGCTCGTCATGGCCGGCGGCGAACCTGTGGGCCGCGACCTCGCCCTGGCGGCCGCCCGGCTGGTCTGCGGCGCGGTTCGCGGGCTGCCTTTGCGGAATATCGAGGTGCTCGATGGCAACGGCGTCAGCGCCTTGGACTGGGATAGCGAAACGGCGGCTGGCAGCAGCCTCGATCGCCAGCGCCGCAAGGCCGAGCAGGACATCCGCGCCAAAATCATCGCGCAGTTGCCCGACCCGAAGAGCCGCGTGGCGGTGCAGGTCGAACTGGAGCTGACCAACAAGACTAGCGAAATTC
>JAGPEO010000391.1 GCA_018056925.1 Phycisphaerae bacterium | reverse complement strand
GCGCAGTGCCCGCAGCCGACGGCCGCTTGCTGCTACCCGGATGGAACCTGCGCGGTCACGACTCAAGCCGATTGCGACGGCGCCTGGCATCCAGAATGGCCAACCTGCGCCGTGGCCGATTGCCCGGATCTGGGCGCCTTGACGGCCATAGAACTGGCCGGCAACTCGCTGACCGCTTACCCGTACTTCGAGTACGTGCGTGCCTTCCATCAGAACGCCGCGATCAAGCTCGCGCTCGATCCGACCTTGCACCCCTCCATCGTGGGACGCACGGCTGATGTCTACATAGTCGAGAAGAAAACCCCGGCCGAGTGGGCCGCCGATCCGACGCTTATCGACGTCACCGCCGGCGGGTCCATGGCCGTAACCTTCACTGGCAGCACGGTCCAGGCCAATACGTTCCAAATCACCGGGCCTGGCGAGCTAAGTGCCGCCGTCTTCCAGGACCACACGGGCGCCAATACCGGCCTGGGGCACGGATATGACATGATCGTGGACATGAACCGCAACGGCGATCTGGACGACGGCGATTACATCGACGGCTTGAGCGACGAAGCCGGGCTGTACGTATGCCATGACACGACTACAGCCGGTCCGCTGGCGGTGACGGAGACGCTCTACACTGTCGGGACCATCTTCGGCATCCCAGCCACTGTGAATGGACAGAATCTGTACTATCCCTCCGACATCGCCAGCATGGGAAAGTTGCCGCTACTGGTCATCAGCCACGGCAACGGCCACAACTACCGATGGTATGACCACATCGGCTACCACATGGCGTCTTACGGCTTCATCGTCATGTCGCACGGAAACAACACCGGGCCGAGCAGCGGACTATACGCTTCGCTGACGACGTGCGGCCACACGGACGCGTTTTTCCACCTTCTGGCCAGCATCGACGACGGTGCGCTGGTGGGCCACGTGGATTCGAACCGCATCATCTGGTGCGGACACAGCCGCGGCGCCGAGGGCGTGGCGTTCGCGTACCACCGCATAAGCGTGGCGGACTCCTACCACTACACTCCGACGTACTACAGTGCGGACGACATCGTCCTGGTCGACAGCATGCTGCCGGTCGATTTCTTCGGGCCGAGCAGGAGCAACCCCGGCCCGGCAAACTTCCATCTGTGGACCGCTGCGGGCGATTCCGACGTTCATGGCGGAGCGACGTCCGACATTGCCCAGACCTTCCACATACACGAACGCGCCACGAATTTCCGGTCGTCGACGGTCGTCCAGGGCACCGGCCACGGCTGGTTCCATGACGCCGGCTCCGCGGGCGCCTACTTCACAGGTCCGTGCCCGATTAACGAGTCCGGCACGCACCTGGTCCAACTCGGCATAATGCTGCCGATGTACAAGCACTACGCCGAAGGCAACATCCCGGGCCAGGATTACCTCTGGCGCCAGTATGAGCGCTTCCATCCGCCGGCTGTGCCGGTGGGCACTGACCCCTGCTATGTCGTTTCGCAGGAATACCGCAACGGGGCCGCGGACGGAATCGCGTTTATCGACGACTATGAAACACAGACCGCGGCGAACACCAGCAGTTCCGGTGGCGCAGTGACGTACACCGTCACCAACCTGACTGAAGGCCGGCTGGACGACGCTACCAGCAGCTTCTCCTGGAGTGCGAGCGATCCGTTCAACGGCGCCACGCAGGACGGCGCCAGCGACACGGGCCGCGGCGTGGTATTCGACTGGAACGATACGGACAGATATTACGAATGGGCGGTCGTGTCGGGTCTGCGCGACTTCTCGGCCTGGAAATACGTCGGCGTTCGCGGCGCGCAGGGCACGCAGCATCCGTATACGCTCGAGACCGACGGACTCCTGACGTTCACCATAACCCTGCGCGACGGCGCCGGTAACACCAGCTCGATCAATAGCGGCGCTTACGGCGGCGGCTTCGGCATGCCGTACGAACGCAGCGGCGGCTGGCACAACGAGATGCGGCGCATTCGCATCCGCATCACGGACTTCCTGGCGAACGGCAGCAATATTGACCTGACCAACATCGTGGCGGTGCGGCTGAACGTCGGCCCCTCATGGGGCACGAGCCAGGGCCGAATCGTCATTGACGAATTGATGCTCGACAACGACCTGCCGCCCGCGGGCGGGCTGTTGATGGACGAGTTCGAGAAAGCACTCCATTAACTTGGCGCGGCGGTTTGCGGCCCCAAGGCTTGCCAAGTAAGCCGTAAACCCCGCTGCCGTCAGCAGTTATGACGGGAAAACGGCCGGGCGCCGCGCGGCGCCCGGCTGCTCTTTTTTTCTATGAGTCTGGGCGGCGGCGCGTTAAACTCGGAGGCGGTTCCGGCTAATTCCAGCCGCGTAGCGGAAAGAAGTTTTTGGCACTTACAAAGGAGGCCTGTTGTGAAGCTCTTCCCAGTGCTGTTGCTGACTGGCGTCTTGTTGGTAGGTCCCGGCTCGGCGCGCGCCTTCGAACTCGCGGACATGAATTGCGATGGCGCGGTAAACGTCTTTGACATCGATCCGTTCGTCATGGCACTGACCGACCCGGTCACTTACGCCGCCGAGTTCCCGGCCTGCGATTACCTGCTGGCCGATGTCAATCACGACGGCGACGTGAACGTGTTCGACATCGACCCGTTCGTCACGTGCCTGACCAACGGCGGGTGTGAGTCCGCGCCCACCCCGCCGACCCCGGCGGAGCTGGCCGGCAATCCGCTGCCGGCCTACCCCTACTTCGAGTACGTACGGGCCTTTAACCAGAACGCCCCGATCAACGTTGCGGTTGACCCAACACTCCACCCGGAGATCGTCGGCCAGACCGCGGACGTATACGTCGTCGAAAAGAAGATTCCGGGCGAGTGGCTGACGGATCCGAGCCTGGTGGACGTCACTGCCGGTGGAGCGATGAGCGTCACGTTCACCGGCGGGACGATTCAGGATAACACCTTCCAGGTCACCGGCCCAGGCGAGCTGAGTGCGGCCGCCTTCCAGGCCGTAACCGGGGACTTCACGGGGCTCGGGCACGGCTACGACATGGTCGTGGACATGAA
>JAGPEO010000390.1 GCA_018056925.1 Phycisphaerae bacterium | reverse complement strand
TTTTTCCAGCGGCAGTGAATCAATAGCGGCGCTGCCGTCAACTGGCACATAGGTGCGGTAGAACACGTCCTCCGGCTGAAATACACCGTTGTCCCCGACGGCCTTGGCGCCGGCCAGCGGCAGGTGATCCGTCTCTTCATACCAGTACGATTCGCCCGGATTTTCAAGGCGCTTGCGGTACTTCACAATGGCGGTCCGGCCACCGATCTCGATCTCCGGGTCCGCGTCCGGAAAGCGCGCCGCGGCGAAGGCGGCGACGGCCAGCCCCGGCACGGGAGGCGCCGGCTGGCGACGGACGCATACCGGCAAAATCCAGTGATTGGGGGCATGGCTGGGATCCACCGCACTCAGCACGCCGAACCGCTTGGCACGCTTGAGAATCTCGGGACAGCCGACGGGTTCGCTGTTGACGTCCAGGTGCAACGCGCCGATTACGATCGGGACGCCGGCCGCTTCGAGAGCCGCCATCCCGCGCAAGAGACCGTCATCGAACTGCGGCTGGCAGTCGGGGTAAAATCCGTCGATCACCACCACGCGGGGCTGGGCGCCGGCCAGGCGTTCCAAGAGCTGACCCTGCAGGAGACGCAGGCTCTTGCGATTTTCCGCGTTCAGGCCCGGCAGGTCAGCGCCGATCTGGCCGGTGCGGATAGCCTCGATGGTATCGGGCGTGAAAGTGATGAGGGCGGCGGCTTGGGCGCTGTTGCCCCGCAGGGCCCAACGTGCATCAGCCCGCCAGGCGAACGTCGCCAGCAGTGTCGCCATCAACAGCACCAGGAACCCGCACACCGGCAAGGGCCGGTGCTGCAGCAGATAAGCCGCGGCGCGCGCGACGCTCCGGGCCGGATTCGTATTGGTCTCGGCTTGGATGCGGCCGCCGTTGAGATAAGCGGCGATGTCTTGGAGCAGTGCTGCGCAGTCGGGGTAACGCTCGTGAGGGCTGGGATCGACGCAACGGGCGATGATGGCGGCCAGGCCGGCCGGGCGCGTGATCTGCCGCTGCTGGAAGATTTGCGTCAGGTGGGCGGCGTCGTTGGCCGACCGGGCCGGCTCACCGGTGACGCAGTGGTAAAGCAAAGCGCCGAGGGCGTAGATATCGGCTCGCTCATCGACCGGCTGACCGGCAGCCTGCTCCGGGGCGACGTAGCCGAAGGTACCGAGAAAACCCTCAGGCGAGCCTTTTGGTTCGCGGTCGTTGCAGGGCAGGCCGAGCTTCTTGCCGATGCCGAAATCGACGATGATCGGCTCGCCGCGCGCGTCGACCAGGATGTTCTGCGGTTTGATGTCGCGGTGTACGACGCCCTGGGAATGAGCGTAGCTGATTGCGGCCACGACTTTCTGCAGCAGGGCGATGCGTTGCGCCAGAGGTACGCGGTGGGTGCGGAGGTAATCGCCGAGTTGCTGCCCGGAGATGAACTCCATGGTGTAGTACAGAGGGGGCGTAGTGAGGTGGGCGTCGAAGAGGGTGGCGATGTTGGGGTGCCGCAGTTTGGCGACCAGGTGCACTTCGTTCTGAAAGTAGGCCTCGCGCAAGGCGGTTTTGCCAAAAAGCACCTTCAGCGCCTCGGTGCGCTGTTTGGCGTGCGAAACGGCTCGGTATACCACCCCGAAACCACCTTCGCCCACACGCTCCACGATGGTGTAATTGCGGAAGGTCGGAAAACACTCAACGTTTTGATCGCGGAAAAGTTTGCGGCAGGGCTCGCACTCCTCCAAGTGCCGCTGCGCGGTGGCGCGCTGCCCGTTGACCAATTTGCCGTGCGCGAGCGCCTCAACGGTAGCGCGATAGCGGCAAACCTGAGCTGGGCGATTGGCCATCCTAACACCTCCCGGGCGAACCACGCGCGCGCCCGCCCCCCATCAGTACTCTAACAGAATAATTATAACTCGACCCTTCCCGAAATGCTCAGGCGCGTACTACCTATGCCGGGGGCGCGGCACGTGGCAAAAGCGAGTCTTCGCTTCCGCTAGTGGGAGATGCAGTGCAATAAGTAGGGGCTAGTGAATGGCGGCGTACTATTTGTGCCCCGAATTTTACAGCGGGAACACGTCCACGAAGACGAAGTCGGGATCGAAGGTAAACAAGATTTCATCTCCGCAGAAATAATCCAGACCCTCGATCAGCAGGATGTCACTGAGGTCGAAGCTGCCCAGGTAAAGCCCCGTGACCGGATCGAAATCGTCCTCGAAGTCGAGTTGCACGTCGAGCAGACAGGGCACGTACTCGATGCTCACGAAGGTGAAATCCGGTACGAGCACGGCCTCGGGGAAGCCCTCGGCGAAGTAACTGATGACAATAACGACGCCGGTGAGGTTCTCGAATGTCAGCACCGTGACGTCGGGCAGTACCTCGATCGGGATCAACGAGACGTCCGCGATGATCGTCGCGGTTGGACCGAGCACGGACCCAGCGTCCGCAAAAGTCGGCGGCCCCTCGACGATGATCGTGTCGCCCTTCTCGATTTCGATTTCCTCGGGGAATCGCGGGCAGCCCATCAAGCCGGACACCAGGAGCACAAGCGCCAGTGCGATAACGTAAGGGGCTCTGAGACTCATCTTTACCTCTCCGATGGCGGCCGGGCGGAGTGCACGCCGGCGCCAATGCGCCACGAATGGGCCGCGGAACATCGTTGGCCGCTTCAGTAGTGTATCAGCCCTTACCCGCGCTAGAAACTGCACTCGCAAAAAAGCGCCGCATTACTGATAGCGGGCATATGGCATCGGCGATGGCGGCAGCGCGGAAATGTAGACCGCACCCGAAGTTATGCACCATCAGCAATTGCGCAAGGGCGCGTAAAAGGCGCCGGACTGGAATCCGGCGCGGTTGGGGGATGTCGTTGCGGGCGGGTCAGCCGGCGGTGCGGGCGGGCATAGCCGCAGTGTCGTTAGCGAGTCACTTGGTCGGCGGTACCGGGAATAGCCAGCGATAACGATCCGGGGCATCGCCGAGCTGGATCGCGGTTAGCTCGTTGTAGAGCGCCGTGCAGATTTTGCCGGGCTGGCCGTCTTTGGAGTAGACCGCCTTGCGATCGCGAT
>JAGPEO010000068.1 GCA_018056925.1 Phycisphaerae bacterium | reverse complement strand
ACCGCGGCCGTTCCTGCCACCCGGTCGAGATCTTTGGCAGTCCGTTCGACGAGGAATGTGGCCGCGTCGATCGTCTGACGCGACAGGTCTTCAAGCGCGCTGGCGGATTGCCGGGCCCGCATGAGCCCATAGCCGGTTCCGAACAATCCCACAAACAGGCTCAACAGCGCGATGCCCGCGGCCACCACCAACATGCGATGCCGCGCCAGGTGTCTCCGCAGGAGGTACAGAGTGCTTGGCGCTTGTGCCAGAATCGGCTCGCCTGCCAGGTAGCGCCGCAAGTCCGCGCCCAGCGCCGCGGCCGACTCGTAGCGCTCATCGGGGTTCTTGCCGAGCGCTTTGAGGATAATGGTGTTCAGGTCGCCGCTGAGACTACGGTCACGTGCCGCCAGGGGCAGCGGCGAACTGTCGTGAACGGCGCGCGCGGCGGCGTAAAAGGACGACTCGGGAACTTCAACCGGCAGGGCGCCACTGAGCAGTTGATAACCCACCACGCCCAGCGAGTAGACGTCGCTGCGCGTGTCGACTGCGCGCGGGTCCCCATCGATTTGCTCGGGACTCATATAGCGCAGCGTCCCCAGCACCTGCCCGCATACCGTAACGGCCGTGGCAGACGCGTCGCGGCCGGATACGCGCGCCACGCCGAAGTCGATCACCCTCGGCTGCGGAATGCCATCGAGCCGCTCAACCAGGATGTTGGCCGGCTTAATATCGCGGTGAATCACGCCGCGCTGGTGCGCATGCCCGACCGCCTCGCAGATACGTGCCAGCAGCTCAACCCGCTGCCGCCGGCTAAGCGGCTGCTCATTGGCAAACGTCAGCAATGGCGGGCCGTCTACGTACTCCATGGCTATGTAAGGTTGGGCGCCATCGGGCGTTACGACAGTACCGGCCTCATGAATGGTGGCGATACCCGGGTGGCGCAGCAGCGCCAAAGTCTCCATCTCCGTCGCGAATCTGCGGCGCGCTTCGCGGCTCATGACGTCCGGGCGAATCAGCTTCAACGCCACCGTGCGTGGCGGAGTCTGCTGCCAGGCGCGATAGACAACGCCCATGCCGCCCACGGCGATCAAGTTCAGTATTTCGAAAGCCCCGATACGCTCCGGAAGCGGAGCTTGATCCGCAGGCACACAAAAATCCGCCACACGCACAGACGGCAGAAGCGGTTTTTCCAGAACCGCGGCCGGCGTATCACAAGCCAGGAGCGACTCGATCTCGCGCTGTAGCTCAAGGTCGCCGCCGCAGGCCTGGGCCAGAAAGTCGTCCCGCTGCCCGGGCGGCATTTCAACAGCCGCATTGAATAGCTCGACTATCCGGCGCTGGCGCGTCGGGCCGGCATTCGTGTCGGACGTCATGACAGCTCGCGCATCAGCCAGGCTCGCGCCCAACGCCAGTCGCACTGTACCGTGCGGCGCGCGATGCCCAGCACATCTGCCACTTCCTGCTCCGTCAGGCCTCCGAAGTACCGCAGCTCGACAATCTTTGCTGCCCGAGGTGATTCGTCCCGCAGCCGGTTCAACGCCTCATCCAGTTGGACGACGTCGATCGGCGGTTCAGCCGCGGCGACGGCCGCATCATCCAACCGCATAGTCACGCATGCCCCGCCGCGCTTGAGACGGCGCCGGCGCCGCGCATGATCCGTGAGAATACGGCGGATCGCCGCGGCGGCCGCCGCGCAGAACGCCGCCCGGTCGTTCACGGGCCACACGTTTCTGCGGGCCAGTCGCAGATACGCTTCGTTCACCAGCGCCGTCGTTTGGAGCGTGTGGTTGGCGCGCTCGCGCCGCAAGCAGGCGGCCGCCAGGGACCGTAACTGTGAGTAGACCGCCTCGGCCAAATCGGCCGTCAATGCCACGCCGGAACCGGCGGCCTCGCCTAGGTCGGCCGTGGATGCCTCACTCGAATCGGACGTCAATGCGTCGCCGTTGTCAGATTTCTGGCTCGCCAACGCAGTTTCCATGCTATCTCGGAACGGATGGACAGGATCGGTTTCTCGATTATGCCCGACCGCCCCCGCCCTGGTCAATAGAAAATGCGGGCGTTGCGGGTGTTAAGAGCCCGTAGTGCAGGGTGCTATGCCCATGCTAAAGGCGCGCGCATGCGAGCACAGGCGCCATAACAATAGGGAACCACACCTGACTTAATGAGCAGTCGCAGCAACAGGGTGCTGCGCGGATGCGGAGGCTACACGCTTTCGACTTGCCAGTATTCGATTTCGATCGGCGTAGCGCGGCCGAAAATCGTGACGATCACGCGGACCGTGCCCTTTTGCGTGTTGATCTCGTCCACCACGCCTTCGAAGTTCTCGAACGGGCCCTCGTTGACCTTGACGCGATCGCCCTTCTTGAAGGCCAGGTTCGCCAGCGCTGCCCCTTCTTCCGGCCGAATGGCGGCGGCGAGCATCTTTTCCACATCGTGCATGGGCATGGGCGACGGCTTGCCGCCCGAACCGATGAAGTCGCCGACGCCCGTGGTTTCCTTGATGACGAACCAAACCCGCTCGGGGATGCGGCCGTCCTCGTCGGTGGCCATTTCGACGAACACGTAGCCGGGGTAGAGCTTGCGATGGACGACGCGGGCCGAGCCGCCGCGGATGCGCTTCTCGCGTTGCGTGGGAACCAGCACGCGCCCGACGCGTTCCTCAAGCTGCTCGATCTTGATTTTGCGCTCCAGGGCCTCGCGGACGCGGTCCTCCTTGTTGGCCGCCACCCGCAGCACGTACCAGTTCATCCCGGGCCGGACCAACTCCGGCTCGGCCTTCACGGCGGCAGCGGTAGCAGGCGCCTCAGCAGGGGCAGCTTCGCGGGCCTCAGCCGGCGGTTCTTCCGGGGTCTCTTTGGCCGGCATCTCCGTCATTGCGCCATTCCAAACCAGCTCTTCCACAAAGGTATCTTCAGCACGCCCATGCCGCTGAAGGCCAGCATGAAGAGTGTATCCACGATGAAGAGCAAAAACCCGAGCGCCAGGACGGTAAAAATCACGACCTTGGTCGCGCCCAGCACTTCCTTGCGCGACGACCAGTTGACCTTCTTCATTTCCCCTTCGGTCGCGATCATGAAATCAACGGTGGTGTGCTTCTGGAAAACCAGCCAGAAAATGAGCCAGCCCAGCGCCGCCAGCACCGCCACCGGAATCAGCGTGCGCAGCACCAGATTGTCGCCCAAGGGGAGCCGCAACCATTCATAAAAGAATCGCACACCGGCCACGGCGATAACACCGGCGCCGATGGCCGAGCCCCAGCGGACATGCTTGCCTTGCCCGGGCTTGTAAATTTTCAGCGGGCTGACCGCGGGGCGCGAGATCTCCGACGGACGCGCCGGTTCGCGGGGCTGTTCAACCGAAAGACTATCGTCTGCCATTAAGCGCTCCACCGGAGCCTCCGCCGCTCGCAGGTCGGGGTGTTTCACCGGATTCAGCTCAGTACGAACCAACTGGCGGCCAACAGCGGCCGACCCAGGGATCAGGAGCGGAGGGACTCGAACCCCCAACCTGCTGATTTGGAATCAGCTGCTCTGCCAAATTGAGCTACGCTCCTAAAAGCTCTCAGCTATCAGCTCTCAGCTATCGGCCAGAGAGCGCCTGGCTGAAGGCTGACAGCCGACGGCTGATAGCTCACCTTACTTTCTCTTTATCTTATGCGTCGTGCGTTTACGCTCGCGCGGACAATACTTGGCCAGCTCCAGCTTCGGAACGCCGCCCTGAACGTTTACCTCAGTCCGATAGTTCAGGTCGGAGCACTCCTTGCACTGCAGCCAGACCCATTCTCGCTTTTGCGCCTTCGCCATGAAAAGCTCTCAGCTTTCAGCTTTCAGCCAGACCTCAGCTCCCAGCCCATCCGGCTGGGAGCTGATCGCTGACAGGCTTATTCCAATATCTTCGTCACCACGCCCGAGCCAACCGTACGGCCGCCCTCGCGAATTGCGAACCGCAGCCCCTCTTCCATGGCGATCGGGTTGTGAATCTCGACCCGCATCTGAATGTTGTCGCCCGGCATGCACATCTCGGCCTTGCCGCCGTCACGGGCCTGCAGCTCGATGATCGAGCCGGTCACGTCCGTCGTGCGGAAGTAGAACTGCGGGCGGTAACCCGGGAAGAACGGCGTGTGGCGGCCGCCTTCCTCTTTGGTCAGCACGTACACCTCGCCCATGAACTTCGTGTGCGGGGTGATGCTCTTGGGCTTGGCCAGAACCTGGCCGCGCTCCAGTTCCTTCTTCTCAACGCCGCGGAGCAGCAGACCGACGTTGTCGCCGGCGATGCCCGATTCCAGCGTCTTATTGAACATCTCGACGCCGGTCACGACCGTCTGGCGGCCGGCCGGTGCGTGCAGGCCGATGATCTCGACCGTGTCGCCCACGCGGACCGTGCCGCGCTCGATACGCCCGGTGCCGACCGTGCCGCGGCCCTTAATGCTGAACACGTCTTCGACGGGCATCAGGAAGGGCTTGTCCTGCTCGCGGACAGGCTCGGGGATGTTGGCGTCGAGGGCGTCCATCAACTGCTGAATCGGACCGTAGCCGGCCTCGTTCTTGTCGAAGGCGGCCTTCAGAGCTTCGGTGGCCGAGCCGCGGATGACCGGAATGGTGTCGCCCGGGAACTCGTACTTGTTGAGCAGCTCGCGCACTTCCATCTCGACCAACTCGAGCAGCTCGGGGTCATCAACCAGGTCAACCTTGTTCAGGAAGACGATCAGCGCCGGCACGTTCACCTGGCGGGCCAGCAGCACGTGCTCGCGCGTTTGCGGCATCGGGCCGTCAGCAGCGCTGACAACCAGAATCGCGCCGTCCATCTGGGCGGCGCCGGTAATCATGTTCTTGACGTAGTCGGCGTGCCCGGGGCAGTCAATGTGTGCGTAGTGACGCTTCTCTGTCTCATACTCCACGTGAGCCGTAGCGATGGTGAGAATCTTGGTCGGGTCGCGCCGGCCGTCCTTTTCGGACGCCTTGGCGATCTCGTCGTACGACTTGTAGACGCCCAGGCCGCGGGCTGCCTGGACCGCCGTCATGGCGGCCGTCAGGGTCGTCTTGCCATGGTCGACGTGACCAATGGTTCCCACGTTCACGTGCGGTTTAGTTCGCTCAAATACGCCTTTGGCCATTTATGTTCTCCACTCATCGCCCGGGCAACGTTAGCCCGGGAGCAGCCTACCGCGGCCGCCAATTCTGAATACCTTTCAGGTTCGCCACCTGTTCCAGTGGTTCGGCCCGCGAAAGGCTCGCTGAAAGCTGCTGGTGGGGATTGAACCCACGACCTCCTCCTTACCAAGGAGGCGCTCTACCACTGAGCTACAGCAGCGTCCCCAGCGCAGCCCGTCGGCTGGCCGCCGGCCGTACATACACCGAGACACGCCCGGTCAAATCAACCGGAACGGTGTATTGTAAGTCCGTCGTAAATCTTGTCAAAGGGGAAAACGGCCCCCGACGACCTCGGATTCCGGATATTTTTTAGGCCCGCCCAAGCCCCGCCGGCGCCGCTCATTTCGTCAAAAAGCGGCCCCAGCGGGCGGGTTCAGCTCGCCAATTGTTGGACATCGCACGCGATGCCGTGCAGCCGATCGAGCACGCGCGGCGCGATCTCTACGTCGAGAATCGCTCGCCCATCGTCATAACGGCGATCGAATACTTCCGCGAATTGCTCCAAAAAATTCAAGGCCCGGCCGTCAGACGCCGGCAACGACAGCCGCATGCGGCGCTGCTCGCCGCGCATGGCCTGCTCGACGGCGCTCTGCAGCTCCGGCAATCCGGCAGCGGTGCGGGCCGAAATCAACGTGGCCTCCGGGTACTTCTCGCGCAGGACGGTCAACATTCCGGTATCCGCGGCGACGTCGATCTTGTTCAAAACCAGACGCGTAGGTTTCTCCGCGACACCCAGTTCCTTCAAAACCTGCTCGACCGCCGCGATGTGCTCCAGGACCTCGGGGCTCGCCGCGTCGGCCACGTGCAGCAGCAGGTCCGCGTGAATCGCTTCCTCAAGCGTGGCTCGGAAGGATGCCACCAGGTGGTGCGGCAGGCGGCGAATGAAGCCGACCGTATCCGACAACAGCACAAGCCGGCCGTTGCCAAGGTGCCAGCGGCGCGTGAGCGTGTCGAGCGTGGCGAACAGGCGGTCTTCGGTGAGCGTGTTGGCGCCCGTCAGCGCGTTCATCAGCGTGCTCTTGCCGGCATTAGTGTAGCCTACGAGCGAGACGGTGAAGAAATCGCGCCGCGCCCGCACCTCGCGCACCTTGCGCCGGTCGATCTCGGCGATCTGGCTCTTGAGCATGGCGACCCGCTTGTCGGCCAGGCGGCGGTCAATCTCAATCTGGCTTTCGCCGGGGCCGCGCGTGCCGATGCCGCCGACCGCTCCGGCGCCCGTTCCGCCGCCGGCGCCGGCGATGCGTTCCAGGTGGGTCCACATGCCGCGCAGGCGCGGAGCGGTGTATTCAAGCTGCGCCAGTTCCACCTGCAGGCGGGCCTCGCGCGTGCGAGCCCGGCTGGCGAAGATGTCGAGGATCAGCTCGCTCCGGTCGAGCACTTTACGTTGCGTAGCTTTTTCAATCTCGCGAATTTGTGACGGCGAAAGATCGTTGTCGAAGATGACCACGTCGGCGTTGTAGGCGTCGGCCCGCTGGCGAATTTCCTCCAACTTGCCTTTGCCGACGCACGTGGCTGGATGATACGTATCCCGCCGCTGTATCACCCGTCCCACCACGAGCGCCCCCGCGGAGGCCGCCAGTTCCGCCAGCTCCGCCACCGGGTCGTCGTCTATCCAATGCCGCCGGCCGCGCGGCGATGCCGGCCGTGCGCTGATGCCAGAATCCATCCCCGTCGCGACGTAGGCCGTCGGCGGAGGCGGTCCGATCCCCGGCGTCACGCCCACAGTCTGAGGCAAAACGTACTCGGCGGCGTGCCGCTCCTCGCGGCGCCGCTCCCCCACCAGAACGCCAACCAGCAGCGCCCGCTCCTGGATGACCGAAAGCTCCTCGCGCGCCGCACTGACGATTGGCGAGCTATTTCCACGCTCGCCACCCGCACTACGGCGTCCCCACGGCTTGTGCTTGTTCTTCAGATGCAGACTCCTATTTCACGCAAAGCGGGCAAACCAACGTGCTGGGCCGGCGGCCCGGCCCGCGCTTTGCGACACCATTAATAGTCTAGCATGCCGCCCCCGCCGGACGAAGCCAAAATGAAGCCCATCTTGATGCGGTTCCCACCCAAACCGCCGCGACGACGCAGGGTGCCGGGGCCGAAAAACTTTTATTCGTTGCCGGCCGCCGCTGCCGCGGTTACGGCGCCCAAGTCGAAGCCCGGCGGCAATTCCTGGGCAGTCCGGCACTTGGGATAATTGCTGCAGCCGAGGAACTTGCCCCGCCGCCCAACGCGGACCACCAGCGGGGCGCCGCACTCTGGACAAGGGATGTCGGTGCGCAGGGCCTTCGGCCGGGCGGGCGCCGGCATGAGTTCCTCGCCTTCCTTCTTCGCCTCACCGCGCAGGTTGGCGTTGAACTTGCACTTGGGATAGTTGCTGCATGAGAAGAACGGGCCAAACCGGCTGCGCTTCAGCTCCATTGTGCTGCCGCATTGCGGGCAGTGCAGTGTGCCCGGCGCGGGCATTACTTCCACTACCGGCCGGCCGGTGCGCGTCCAGGCGAACCCGGGCGGCGGCGTGCCGAACTGCGGGTGCGGATCGCCCGTCGCCGGCCCCGCTTGCCTCTCGGGCATCGACCCCGAGGCCAAACTATCTACAGCACCGCCGGGCGAGTTCGGCGTCATGCCGTTGTCTCCGCTGGCCGCGGCTGCGGCTTTCAGCGCTTCGAGGCGTTCGACGGGCTTCGTATTGCGGCAGCGCGGATAACCCGAGCACGCCACAAACTTGCCGCGCCGTCCCGAGCGAATGACCATCGGCCGCCCGCACTTGTCGCACTTGACGCCCGCCTCTTCAGGCGGCGGAGCCGGTTTTCGTTCCAGCCGCACGTCAGCGGGCAGCGGGGCCAGGTTCTTGCACTCGGGGAAGCGATTGCAGCCCAGGAAGCGGCGCAAGCCCTTTTTCTTGACGACCATTGTGCCCTCCCCGCACGCGTCGCAGGGCCGCTCCAGTTCCTTCTCTGTGACTAAGCGCAGCGGCTTGCCCTGCTCATCGCAGGGGATGGTGTTGCGGCATTCGGGATAGCCGCCGCAGCCCAGGAAGAATCCATTCTTGGACTGCCGCAGCAGCATTGGCTGGCCGCACAACTCGCATACCTGGTCGGTCGTTTCCGGCACCAGCGGGTGTCCGGCGCGGTCCACGTTCATGGTCGCTTTGCACTTGGGGTAATTGGAGCAGGCCAGAAACCGTCCCGTCCGGCTCCAGCGATACACCATCGGCGCATTGCAGTTCGGGCAGACGTGCTCACTTGGCTGGCTGCGCGCCGCCTGCATTTCCTCAGCCGCTTTGCTGAGCAACTCGCGGAATGGATCGCAGAATTCGTGCAGCACCTGTACCCAGTCCAGGTGCGCATCTTCGATCTTGTCCAGCTCATCCTCCATGTAGGAGGTGAACTTGACATCCATAATCTTTGGAAAATGCTCGACCAGCTTGTCAGTCACAAGTTCGCCCAGCGAAGTCGGGACGAACTTGCGGTCTACCTGCTCGACATATCCCCGCTCCTGAATCGTGTCGATGATTGTGGCGTATGTGCTGGGCCGGCCGATGCCATCCGCTTCCATCGCTTTAACCAGCGAAGCTTCAGTGTAGCGCGGCGGCGGCGAGGTGTAGCTTTGCTTGGGCTCCAACCCCACCAGGCCGATCGGCTGCCCCGGCGTCATCAGCGGCAGAATCTGATCCTCGCTGGTCACGCCCGCAACGCGCATGAATCCGTCGAACACCAGCTTCCGCCCCGAACCCGCGAACCGCGCCAGCCCCAACCGCGTGTCACAGGTCACAGACACGGACGTAGCGTCCCACTCGGCCGGCGACATCTGGCACGCGATAAAGCGCTTCCAAATCAGTTCGTAAAGCTTGAACTGCTCGGGATTGAGAGCGCCGCGCACGCTTTCCGGTGTGCGCCGCGGATCCGTGGGCCGGATCGCCTCGTGAGCCTCTTGCGCGCGAGCCTGCCGTTTGCCGAAAACGTTCGGGCTTTCCGGCACGTAGTTCTGACCGTAAGACTGTTTGATGAACGACCGCGCCTGGTCGACCGCCTCGGCCGCGAGGTTGGTTGAATCCGTACGCATGTACGTAATCAAGCCGACCGCGCCCTCGCCGTTCAAATCGATGCCTTCGTACAGCGCCTGGGCCGTTCGCATCGTGCGCGAAGCCGAGAACCGCAGAACGGTGCTCGCGGTCTGTTGCAGCGTGGCCGTAGTGAACGGGGCCGGTGGGCGCGTCGTGGCACGCCGGCTCTTCAACTCGGCCAACGTGAACGGCGGGGCCTCGCCCGTCGCCAACTCGCCGCGGATCGCGACCTGCTCGAGCTTCAAGTGCTCATATTCAGCCCATGGGTGCCGCTCGACGCGGCTAACCCGCAGCCCGAGCGCCTCAGCAACGGCACGCGCTTCGTCCACTCTTGCCGGCTTAAACGGTTTCCCGTCAATCTCGACCAGTTCGGTCCTGAAGCACCCGCGCTCGCTCAGCCAGGCCTGCACGTCCTTCTGCGAACGCTCGCCTTTGACGAATTCAATCCAGTTCTGTCGAAGCTCTCCCAGCCCACCCTGATCCGGCGTCAGAAAGGCGGCAATTTTCCAGCTCTCTTCCGGCACGAACGCGCGGATTTCGCGCTCGCGCTCCACGATCAGACGTACCGCGACCGATTGGACGCGTCCGGCCGAAAGCCCTCTCGCTATTTTGTTCCATAGCAGCGGGCTGAGCTCGTATCCGACGATACGGTCCAAAATGCGACGCGCCTGCTGCGCGTTGACGCGGTCGAGATCGATTTCGCGCGGGTGTTGAAACGCCTCGGAAATCGCGGCACGCGTTATTTCATTAAAGATTACGCGCCGGACTTTCTCCGGGGCCAGCTCGAGCGCTTCGACCAGGTGCCACGCGATCGCCTCGCCCTCGCGATCGCGGTCAGTCGCCAGAAAGACCTCCGGGGCGGCTCCGGCCAGCTTCTTCAACTCGTTCACGACGCGCGTTCGGCCGCGCACGATGTCGTAAGTTGGTTTGAAATCTTCGCTTACATCGATTCCGAAGTGCCGCTCTGGCAGATCGCGGACATGCCCCATGGACGCCTTAACGACGTATCCGGAGCCGAGATACTTATTAATCGTCCTCGCCTTGGCCGGCGATTCGACGATTACAAGTGCTTTACCATCCGCTTTATGCTTTTTCATCAGTAACCGGCCTTTAGCCAGGCGAAGCGAGCTAAATCAATGAATCTCAGCGAATTACAGCAACCGCGGCCACAAAAAAACGCTACGACGGTACGTAACCGCCGCCGGGCCGGCCGTATTTCATCCGCCTCCGCGGGTCTTTTTTAACTTCTTCCTACAAATCGGGCTGTCCGCCAGCCGTTGCCGCAATTCCAACTCGCGTCGCAACAATCGCGGGCGCTCTTGTAACCCAAACGTCTGACGGCCTCGGGCCAAAGATGTTTAGTCCGGGGTCGCGACCTGTCAAGCATAGTCGGCTGATCCGGCCGAAGAAATAACCCCTGGCGCGGTCCGGCATAAAGTATTCCGGGACGGTCTCGGCGGCCCTCCTCCCCGCCGTCCGCTGGGCCCCAGGGCCCTACCGGACCCGCGACAGCAAACATCTGAAAAGCGGTGGGCTGCGGGAAGCCGGCGCTGTATGCTGTCGCCGTGCGACCGTTGTTCGTTTTCCGTGATCCGCCGCTCGATGGGGCGACTAACATGGCCCGGGACGAGCACTTGTTGCACTCCGAGGAGCTGCGGCCGGGCGCTTTGCGCATCTACTACTGGTCGCCGCCGACCATCAGCCTCGGATATTTCCAGAAGTTTGCCGCGGTGGCTGAGTTGCCCGAGGACGTGCGCGGGTTGGACGTCGTTCGGCGGCCCACCGGCGGCGGCGCGATTCTTCACGACCAGGAAATCACGTACTGCATCGCCATCGACGAGAGCCTGTCGATCGCTCATCGACCGCCGGCAGCGCTCTACCACCTGGCGCACGAGTGCTGGCGCGAGGCGGTGGCGGCGGATGCGCCGGGCCTGGAGATGGCCCCCGATTCGGCGCCCTTTCCGTCGCCCCGCAGCGGGCCGTTCTTCTGTTTTGAGCAGCCGGGCCGGACGGATTTGGTTCTGGGCGGGGCCAAGCTGCTGGGCAGCGCGCAGCGGCGGGCGCGCGGGCGTGTGTTGCAGCACGGCTCGCTAATCCTGGGGCGTCGTTTCGACGCACATCCCGGGGCGCATCTGAACAGCCCGCCTCCTGAGGTGCGCGAACGGTGGATCAGCGCGTTCATCGCAGGCGTGGCGCGGGCGCTGGAACTGCGGGCGCAGCCGGCGTCTTGGACAGACGAGCAGCTTCGGGACGTAGCAGTGTTGCGCGAGAAATATGCCGGCG
Source organism: Phycisphaerae bacterium (assembly GCA_018056925.1). Classification (GTDB taxonomy): domain Bacteria; phylum Planctomycetota; class Phycisphaerae; order UBA1845; family Fen-1342; genus JAAYXS01. The sequence goes on along the minus strand of JAGPEO010000068.1, from coordinate 2,026 downwards.
CAGACTGGACGCGGCTGCGTTGAGCGTGCTCGTATGCCTTCGCCCATCCTGCCCGTTGAGAAGAATCCCCCTTGCGCTTCTAATACGCCCCGGCGCCGCGCCGCCGCTTTTCCTCCGACCGGACCCTGGAGAAGCCGTATGAAAATTCTGGTCGCCTGCGAACTGCCGGAATTTGCGATTGCAGAGTTGCGTACCCTCACAACCGAAATCGTTCACCGCCCGGATGCCCGGCCCGACGAATTGCGCGAGCTTATCCCCGGCGTTGGAATATTAGTCGTCGACGGGCGACGCGTATCGCCTGACACCATTCAGCGCGGTGAAGCGCTCCAGATGATCGTGCACGCCGGCCCCGGTCCCGGTGACATCGCCGTCGCCGACGCCTCCGCCCAGGGGGTATTCGTCACCAACTGCCCCGACCAGCACGCCGTCGCCGTGGCCGAACTCGCCTTCGGCCTGATACTCGCCCTCGATCGTCGCATCGTGGACAGCACGGTGGCGCTTCGTGAGGGCCGCTGGAACCGAAACGAGGCCAAGGACGCCCACGGACTGGCCGGCCGAACACTGGGCCTGCTCGGCGCCGGCCCCGCCTGCCGTGAAATCGCCGCGCGGGCCCAGGCTTTCGGCATGCCCGTAATCGCCTGGTGCCCCGCCTCAAACGCTGACGATCACGCGAGCAACATCCGGCTGTGTACCTCGGCCCGGGAACTGGCGCGCACCAGCGACATCGTCGTAGTAACTTCACTGGCCAACGGTCAGGAAGCTCGCCTGCTGGCGGATGCCGACTTCCTGGAGAACATGAAGGAGGGGGCGTCCTTCGTACACGTCGGCGGACCGGGCGCGGTTGACGAGGCGGCGTTGGCCAAGATTACGCCCGTGCGCAAGCTCCGCGTCGCCGCGGATGTGTTCAGTTCCGAGCCAAGCACCGACACCGGCCGCTTTCGATCACGCCTCTGCGAACTACCGGGCGTTATCGGAACTCCACATGTGGCTGCGGTCACCCAGCAGGCACAAAACTCGACCGCGGCCGAAGTCATTCGGATCATTCGCTCGTTCCTGGTTTCGGGCGAGGCGCTGCACTGCCTCAACCTGCTCGAACACAGTCCGGCCACGTGGCAACTGATGTTGCGCGTACGGGACGCGGTGGGTGTGATGGCCTCGATTCTGGAGGCCATTCGGGCCGACGGAATCAACGCCGAGGAAATTTCCAGCCGCGTGTTTGTCGGGGCCCGGGCGGCCTGGTGTACCATCGCGCTCGACGAACGCCCCAGCACCGAGGCCTTGGAAGCTATCCGCGCTTTGCACGATGTGTTATATTTGGAGATTCGGGCGGTCGTTTAATCCGCGGAGCGGGCCAGCATTGGCGGCCGCGGGAAACCGGCGCGGCCGCAAGGCGTATAAGGGTTTGTACGCTACTGGCTAGGCGAAAGAACCAGAGGGTTTGATGTCGGACAAAGTGCGAAGAGTGGCCTTGGTGCTGGTTTTGGCCGCGGCGGTTCAAGCCTGCCCGGCGTCTGAGCCGGCCCCGGCAAGCGCCCCCGCAGGCACTTTTCGGCCGGACATGGTCGCCGCCCGCCAGCTTTACGATCCCAACCGTCCGATTCTGGTACGCTTCATCCTGCAAAATACCTCTGACGTGCCGGTTGAGATCCCGGTGACCACGACGGCCGATTTGGACGGGGCCATCGCGCTGCCGCTCGAGATCGTCTTCGGGTCCGCCGACAATCCCGCCTTGTCCATCGCCTACCGCGAGGAAAAGGCCGTCCACGTGCCCCCGCCGACGCCGGTCGGCTCGCCTCTCAACCTGCGCGAGAGCGTCTTGCGCCTCGCTCCGGCGGCGTTCATCGGCGCCGAAGTCGATCTGCGCGAGTTCTACCCCGGCCTGCGATACTCGGGAACCTACCACTTGGAGTGGCGGCCGGCAGGCGGCAGCGGCGGCGTTGCCACGCTTGATTTTCGGGTCGAAGCGCGGAAGGACGCCATCGTGGTCACTGACCGGGGCAAACTCACGTTTACACTGGCCTACGAC
>JAGPEO010000389.1 GCA_018056925.1 Phycisphaerae bacterium | reverse complement strand
ATCGTCTCGACGCAGCGCCCGCAGGCCAACGTCGTGACGGGCCTGATCAAGTCCAACCTGCCGTGTCGTATCGCCTTCCGCGTGGCCTCGCGGCTGGATTCGCGCATCGTGCTGGACCAGAACGGCGGTGAGGTGCTGATGGGTCAGGGCGACATGCTGTTTTTGCCGCCGGGCTCGTCGAAGCTGATTCGGGCCCAGGGCACGTTTGTAGCGGATGAGGAGCTGCGCGCGGTGGTTAAGCACTGCAAGGAGCAGCAGCCGCAGTCCTTCCACCCCGAGTTGACGCGCATGCCGAGCTTGGAGGCGGCGGGCGGGGGCGAGCGTGACGAACTGTTCGACAAAGCGGTGGAGATAACGCTCGAGAGCGGGCGCGGTTCGGTGAGCCTGTTGCAGCGGCGCCTGACGATCGGCTACGGGCGGGCGTCGCGGCTGATCGACCAGATGTACGCGGCCGGCATCGTGGGCGAATACAAAGGCAGCCAAGCGCGCGAGGTAATCGTCACCAAGGAGGAGTGGGAAGGCATGCGCAACATGCGCGACCGCGAGGAGGCCCAGGAGCAGGCCGACCCGCCGGCGGAAAGCTAGCTGATCTTTTGTTTCATGCGCGGGGGCCGTTCAGCGAGCGCACAGAGCAGAGCCGGGGCGTGTCGCCCCGGAATGCCGCCAACCGCCTCCCACCTGCGCAGTCGTCCACCCCACAATCCGGGCTAACCAGATCCGACTTCGATTAGCTTGCGGTTCGTTTCTGATTCACCTGTCATGCCGCGAGCACTTTCTGCCTGGCGCTGCGGACCCTCCGGTTAGCTCGGCCGCCAACAACCGCCCGTCAGCGCTCACCAAGCCCAATGGGCCTGCATCTCAGTGGCCCAAGGTTGATGACCATTGCTCGTCCATCTTCCCAGATAAGCACGGCGTCGCGGTCGGCCAGTTCGAGTGGGACAAGCTCCTTTTCCCGAAGCACCATGGCCCCGCGCCCCTCGATCAGGCGTTGATGCCCATCCACGTCTACGATGTTCCACGCTTCAGCACCTGCCCTTCTGAGACGATCCCACGACCCAGCGGTAGATCGGAACCCTTCCATAAGGCCGGGCCAACGCCGATCCCTTCCAGAAGCTTCAAGCACTCCTCAAGAAAACGATCGTCTGACTCCTGGTTCACAATACTCTGCAGCCGCGCGCGAAGCTCCCCAACCATCGCGCTGTCCTCCTGACGTCCCTGAGCGCACGCCCAAACCAGTATCACCATGCCCAATGTAGCCGCCACGAGGCAGGCCCCAACTCGGTACAACCAGCGACGCCGGGGTTTTGTTGCCTGAGAGCTTGGATGAGTCATTTGGAGCTCCCACCTCCTCTTCTCGTCAATCCGACCGCCGCGCAGAGCGCCTCCATTGCACAGATCACTGAGCGTTTCAACGCACTCCTCCTCTTGTCGCCGCGGAGCGGCCACACCGGCGTTCGCACCTGCCCAATAAAATGTGGAGCGTCCAAGACCTCTGTCAACGCTTAGCGTACCACCCAGCGCCAGATCTGCACAAATCCGCGAAGTTTCAGGAGCCAACAACACACAACTGAACGGCCAGAGCTTTCCTTATCACCCTATCACGTTATCACTTTATCACCGCGAATACGCGCCACGCCGCCACCGGCGCGCAACCACCCACAGTCCGCGCCCGCAAAGCCGAAGCTGCTGGATAAACGCGGATAGCCACCATACGAACTTCCGGAAGCGTGTTCAGGCGATGGAGGGCACCATGCCCGAACTGGTAACCGAAAACTGACAACGCAGAACGCGTTGCCCGCAGAGGTGCGCCCATGTCCTGTCAGATAAGATTGCCTCCGTTCTCCCCTCTCCTGTTCACCTTTCACCTCTCTCCTGCTCTCGCGCAGCGAGTTATCGGCACTTTGCCAAATCCGAGCGCGCATACTTTGGCAATCTGGCAACCTGCCCCTGGCGCAATCCAAACGCCGCTGTTATCGGCCAAACCGGCAACCACTTGGCAATCTGGCAAACTGCCGTTCTGGCCCCCGCGCCCTTATCACCCTATCACCTTATCACTTTATCACTCTTACCGGGGCCGGCGTGGGGTTGCCCACCCTGGCGCATCAAATCTGTCGAGCGGCGGCAGCCGCGAACGAGGCGGTTTCGATGACACGAGCATGTGCATCTCCGATAATGGCGGTTCCGATCAGCGAACCTGTGGGAAAGGCGATGACCGTCGAGCAGTTCTTCGATCGCTACGCAGCGGTGTTCTGGCGGTTTTTCGCCGTTCGCACCGACAGCGATCAGCATGCCGCGGACGACCTGATGCAGCAGCTCTGGCTTCAGGCCCGGCTGCGGGGCGGCGCCGTGCGCCACGGCAAGACGGAAGCATGGCTGTGGCAGGTCGCGCGCAACCTGCTGCGCCTGTATTGGCGGAAGCGCGCCGCGGCGCCGGCCGATCTGCCCGAGGTGGATTCAGTGCTGGCCGCGCAACTGGCGCGACAGCTAGACCGTGAACTGCTGCCCGACGAACTGCTTAGCCGCCGCGAAGTGCGTGACCAACTCCTGCTGGCCCTGACGGAACTGGCGGCCGAGCAGCAGATTCTGCTCTTCGGGTACTACTTTGACGGCAAGTCGGAGTCGGCACTGGCGCAGGAATTGGCCGTGACGCCGCGCGCCGTTGAAGGCCGCCTTTATCGGGCACGCCGCGCACTGCGCGACAAACTGGCTCATCTGCAAGACTGAGGTAACAGTGCTCCTCTGGAAATGAGGTGATCTATGAGCGCCCCGAAAAACCCTTCGCGTGACCAGATGCTTGACGAGAACCTGCAGCGCATCGCCCGGAGCATTTCCTTGCCGGCCGCACCACCGCCCGAGCGCATTCACGCGTGGAAAAATGCGGCTATTGAGCCGTGGACGGATGTCCGGGTGCCGCAGAAGCGGCACCGGCTGTTCAGGCTGTGGCCGCTGTTCACCGGCGCCGCCGCCGCGGCCGGAATCGTGCTGGCTGTCTTCGTAATCCTCGCCAGCCCGCGCCCGGTTTCGGCGGAGACCATTTTCAACTCGCTGCGGGC
>JAGPEO010000388.1 GCA_018056925.1 Phycisphaerae bacterium | reverse complement strand
ATCAAGGAGGCGTTGGCCACACTCGGATACCCGAAGCGCGCTTAACGCGAATTCAGTTGTCAGCAAACTGCGAATTGCGGCAAGCATTTCTGTTGACAACGACAGAAAAAAAAATTTGCCAATTCTTGCAGATTGTGGCTTTCGTCCCGCTCGCGGCCGGAACCGCGCCCATTCCGCCTAGAGGGCCGATGTTATCGCAACCTTACACATTTATGGGAGCAGCCGTGCGAGTCTGAACACGCGCGGCGCAAAAATTCCCTCGCATTTACGGGGGTTGGGATGATATGATGCGCAGAGTCGGCTCAGACGAGGAATCGAACAGACTACTAACAGGGGCATATAAGGTGGGTCAAAGTTCATTTGACTTGCTGATGGAACTCCCGACGGAGCACATCCGCCTTGATTGTGCTGCGCTTCACTTCGCGCGTGACGTATACAGGGATTTCGAGTTCGACCGCTACCTCCGACAGCTCGATGCTCTGGCGGCCGAAGTCGGCGACCGGCGACCGGGATTGTCGGCCACCCTACGCTACCAGGCCATGCGCGAGGTGCTGGTCGAGGAGCACGGCTTTCGCGGCGACGTAAAAAACTATTCCGATCCACAGAACAGTTATCTCAATCGCGTGCTGGACCGCCGATTGGGTAGTCCGGTCTCGTTATCCGTGATTTGGATCGAAGTAGCCCGGCGTTTGAAATGGCCGGTGCACGGAGTCGCATTACCCGGCCACTTCCTGGTGCGATTTGACGACCCCGAGCATCTGGTTTTGGCAGACCCGTTCAACGGCGGGCGCTCGCTCTCGGTTGGCGACTGCCGGCGCCTCGTAAACAACCTCACGAATTGCCCGGTGCCCTTCTCGACGCGCATGCTGGCTCCGGTCGATACCCGGGCCACGCTGGCCAGAATGCTGCACAACCTGCGCCGAATTTACCTGGCGCTCGGCGATTGGCAGCGCCTGGCCGTGGTGCTGCGGCGGCTCGTGGCGCTTGAGCCGACTGCCGGCCAGCATCTTCAGGACTTGGCGTCGGTGTGCGCCCGCCGCGGCGACGTGCGCGGCGCATACGGCTGTCTGCATCTGTACCTGCGGCGGGTGCCCGACGCACGCGACTGTGACCTGGTGCAATCCAACCTGTCGCGTCTCGAAGCGGCAATGCTGGCGCGGAATTAACCCGGCCTGGCGAAAATACGTCACAGATCGCTATACCCGTGGCTTAAAGGCCAACGCCTGCTCCTGTGACCAAACGCCCGGTATTGTGACGCCGCACTTCGGGCACTTGCCGTCCTTGATTTCATTGGACTTGATCTGATAGCCAACGCGCCGGATCAGCTCGGTCTGGCAGCTATGGCAATAGGTGTTCTCGCCGGGGTGCGTCGGAACATTACCGGCATACACGTAGTGTATGCCCGCATCCAATGCAATGCGGCGGCAGGCGTCCAGCGTCGCAACCGGCGTCCTGGGCAGGTTCGTGACGCGGTAGGTCGGGTGGAAACGCGTGAAATGCACCGGCACGTCCGGCCCCAGTTCCTTTACGATCCACCGGCTCATGTCCCGAATTTCCTCGGGTGAGTCGTTCAGCGTCGGAATCACCAGCATCACCAGTTCAAACCAGATGCCGATTTCCTTCAGCGCGCTCAGCGTCGCCAGAACCGGCTTCAGCTCGGCCGCACACCAGTCGCGGTAAAAGCTCTCCGTAAAGGCTTTGAAGTCGATCTTCACGCCGGTCAGTTGGCGGCATAACTGGACCAGCGCCGGCCGCTGTATGTAGCCGTTTGAAATCATCACGCTGCCGACCCCGGCGGCGCGGGCCAATGCGGCCGAGTCGTGCATGTACTCGTAAGCGACGATTGGCTCGGAATAAGTGTAGGCGATCGTCGGACATTTCTGCGCCTGGCACGTGCGGACCAGCCGTTCAGGATCGACGAGCACGCTTTCCACCTGTTCCGGCCGGAACTGGCTGATTTGCCAGTTCTGGCAGAATTTGCATTCCATGTTGCAGCCGGCCGCGGCGATTGAGAACGCCTGTGTGCCGGGCAGGTAATGGAAAAGCGGCTTCTTTTCGATTGGGTCCACGTTGGCCGAACACAACGCCCCATAGACCAGAGTCTGGTACTTGCCGCCCTGATTTTCGCGCACGCCACAGTAGCCGCGTTCCACGTCGGCCACTTCGCAGGCGCGCGGGCAGAGGGTGCATTGGACCCTGCCTTCGGCGCGCGGTTCCCAGTACAGCGCTTCATGCCGCGCCAAACCCTTGAGTTTTGGACCGGGCAGCGCGCTCGTGCCCGAGGCCTGATCCTGAGCCAGCAGTCGCCGGCCCACCAGCAGGCACCCGGAGGCCGCGACGCCCCAGCTCAGCAGGTCACGGCGCGATGGACAGGTGAATATGTTCCTGAGATCGTCCATGTCAGATTTCAACCCGCTCGATCCGGCTCAGATCCGCAATTCCCAGCCCGCGCCCGGCCGCCGTGGCGACGTGCCGCGCCGGCCGCCCCTCCTCCGCCAACGTTTTCAATCCCCTCTGCTTTCGCTGCTCTTCGATAATCGAGGTGGCGACAGCATCGGCCGCCACGAAGTCCGTCCCCACGATCAGCCCGCCGAACGGCCACATGTAGCCCGGGTGATGGCCGGGCCCGGCGTGGCATTGGGCGCGCAGGCCATCGCAGACCGTCAGCCGCCATTTGGGCCGGATATAGCGATGAGCAACCACATCCACAATGTATGGATCGCAGTTGTGCTCGTGATACTTGTTGGGATTGTGGATGGCGCCGTAAAAGTTCTTCATTCCCAACGACACCCCCGCCAGATTGTGGTCTTTAAGCACCGGGACCGATATCAGCGCATCGACCTCGTCCGCGACGATTCTCGAAAACGCCGACCCGACGGCGCCACTCTGCTCGATTTCCGGCCGGTATCCACTGCCGTAGCCCTCGGCGTCTGTGCCGCGGCAGCGCACGCCTGTGCCGGATTTGCTGATCGTAAAGCCGGCCCGGCCCAGCTCCGTATCGAACCGATCCCAAACAATGATGTTCGCGGCCGGCACGTCCGCCAGTCGCAGGCCGGCAA
>JAGPEO010000387.1 GCA_018056925.1 Phycisphaerae bacterium | reverse complement strand
TTTTGGTCTTGCGACGACGCACATGACTGATCGGCCCCGCGGCCCTGGTGCAGGGCCGGGTACTGCCTGCGACTCCCTGCGCGGCCGGTGCGCGCTCGACCGGTCCTACCCTTTTTGCGCACCTCTAGCGTCTCGCACCGCTAGCCCTACGACAGCCAGAAATTCGCGTTTCGCCCCGGCCGGCGCCGGATGCAACCCTCCTGCGCCCCGCCGGGTCTACAGTCGATCCTCATATGGCTATTGCCGCTCTTAACAGGAGGAATTCCGAGTGACGAAAGCTACCAGTTTTTTTGCCAGGCGCTCCGGCGTTATCGTGGCCGGCCTGGTTATCGGCGGGCTGGCGGCGACGCTGCAGAACGCCGACCTCTTTTCCGGTCGCAGCAACCCGACCAACATGGGCGTGTGCGTGGCATGCTTCACGCGCGACATTGCGGGCGCCTTGGGCCTGCACCGCGCCTCGCCCGTCCAGTATCTGCGGCCCGAAATTCCCGCCTTTTGCCTGGGGGCCCTTATTGCGGCCCTGGCCTTCGGCGAGTTTCGCCCGCGAACCGGCTCCTCGCCGATCGTGCGCTTCATACTGGGGATGTTCGCCATGATCGGAGCGCTCATTTTCCTGGGCTGCCCATGGCGAGCGATGTTGCGCCTGGCCGGTGGTGATTGGAACGCCATTCTCGGACTGGCCGGGCTGGTTTCAGGCATCGGGCTCGCCGTGCTTCTGCTGCGCGGCGGCTTCAGCCTGGGCCGGGCCTACCCCGCCCGCGCCGTGGCCGGCTTGGCCATGCCTCTGCTGATGGGCGTGCTGCTGCTGCTCGCGATTGTCTATCCCGTTTTCGGCGAGGCCGGCCAGGCGGCGTTGTTCCGCAGCGCGAAGGGGCCGGGAGCAGTGGCAGCGCCCATCATGGTGTCGATCCTGGTCGGGCTGGTGATCGGATTTCTGGCCCAGCGCACACGCTTTTGCACGGTGGGCGCTTTTCGTGACTTGCTTCTGATGCGCGACTTTCACCTGCTCAGCGGAATCATCGCCTTCCTGGTCGCCGCCTTTGCCCTGAACCTCGTCTATGGGCAGTTCAAGCCCGGCTTCACCCTCGGCCTCGACTCCGATGGCAAGCCTATTCAGCAATTCGCGGCGCACAGCACGCACTGGCTCAACTTCGCCGGCATGCTGCTGGCCGGCCTTTCATTCACGCTCGCCGGCGGTTGTCCCGGACGGCAGGTCTTCTTGAGCGGCGAGGGCGACGGCGACGCCGCAATCTTCGTACTCGGAATGCTGACCGGCGCGGCCGTTTCGCACAATTTCAACCTGGTGGGGGCGTCGAAGTTCGCCCCGTACGTGGTGGTGATTGGTCTGGTGGTGGTCGGCGCCATTGGGCTGGCCGGTCGCGAAGTTTTCGCTCGTAAGGAGGCCAAGGTATGTCAACCAGTGTAGATGCCCGCGGGCTCTCCTGTCCGCAGCCGATGTTCCTGACGCGCAAGGCCCTGCTCGAAGCCGGCAGTGGCGAGGTGGTCGTCCTGGTCGACGGTGCCGATCAGGTCGATAACTGTACGCGAACGGCCGAGCGCCTGGGTTGGCAGGCCACCTGCGAGCAAAAGACCGGCCCCGAAGGCAGGGTATTCGAGCTGACTTTCCGCAAGTGAGCGCTGTGAACTACCTCGATAACGCCGCAACAAGCTGGCCCAAACCCGACACCGTGGCCGAGGCGATGCTGCGCTACCTGCGCGACGTCGGCGCCAGTCCAGGCCGCAGTGCTCATCGCCTCGCGATCCAGTCCGAGCGCCTCCGTCTTGAGGCGCGCGAGGCGGTGGCCGAGCTGTTCGGCCTGCGTGACCCGCTGCGGGTCGTCTTTACGCATAACGGCACGGCCGCCATTAACTTGGCGCTCTTCGGCCTGCTCGAACCCGGCGCGCACGTCGTCGCCACCGGAATGGAGCACAACGCTGTCATGCGCCCGCTGCGGGCCCTCGAACGCCGCGGCGTCTCGATCAGCCTCGCCGCTTGCCGGCCCGACGGAACCATGGAGCCGGCTGCCGTGGCCGAGTGCCTCCGGCCGCACACCCGCCTGGTCGTCATGAACCACGCCTCGAATGTGTGCGGCACAGTGCTGCCGGTGCGGCAGGTCGGCGCGCTGGCCCGCGGCCGCGGAATTCCCCTCCTGGTGGACGCGGCCCAGACCGCCGGCTGTTGGCCGATCGACATGCACGCCGACAACATCGACCTGCTGGCCTTCACCGGGCACAAGGCGATGCTCGGTCCGACCGGCGCCGGCGGCTTGGCCTTGCGGGAGGATTTCGACATCTCGCGCCTGCCGGCACTGGTTCACGGCGGCACGGGCAGTCGCTCGGAACACGAGTTTCAACCGGATTTCCTGCCCGACAAATACGAGGCCGGCACGCCAAACGCCGTTGGTCTGGCCGGGCTGGCAGCGGGCGTGCGGTACGTGCTGGAACGCGGCGTGGATAAGCTTCGCGCAGACGAGCAGTCGTTAACCCAACTTCTGATCGATGGTTTGCGGAGCATTCGCGGCGTGCACGTCCGGGGCACGCACGACGCCGCCCGCCAAACGGCAGTGGTTTCGTTCACCATGGACGGCAAATCGCCCGCAGAGATCGGGCTGGCGCTGGACGAGGAGTTCGAGATCATGTGCCGCCCGGGCCTGCACTGTGCGCCGCGTGCGCACCTGACGATGGGAACTTCGCCGGCGGGTACAGTCCGCCTGTCGCCCGGCCCGTTCACGACTCTTGCGGACATCGAGCAGGCAATCTCGGCCATCGCGTTCCTGGCGGCAGCGGAGACGCATGGCTGAGTACGCCGTCATTCTGGTACAGACTACCAGCCACGCGGTGTACGCCGAGCGTGTGCTCAAGCAGGCCGGCCTGGCGGCGCGCTTGATCCCCACGCCGCGGCACTTGAGCAGCGACTGCGGCTCAGCCGTGCGAATTCCCGCGGACCAGCGCGCCGCGGCGTCGGAGGCGCTGAGCGCGGCGGGCGTGGAGTTCGACCGAATCGAACTCTTGTAATCGAATGTTGTAGCGCCACATCTTGTATCGCCACGTCCGACGGTGGGTG
>JAGPEO010000386.1 GCA_018056925.1 Phycisphaerae bacterium | reverse complement strand
GGGAACGCGGGGTACCGGTGAGCCAATTGCCGGAAATGGCCAACCTGACACATCCAGAAGTGGTAGTCAGGCTAGGGCGAGAGTACGTGGAGGCCGGGGCGCGATTCATCACCACGAACACTTTTGCTGCGAACCGGTACGCCATTGCCCGGCGTGGAGTTAACACGACGGTGGCGGAGCTGAACCAGGCCGGCGCCCGGCTGGCCCGCCAGGCAGTTGAGGGCAGCGAAGCGCTCGTAGCCGGCTCAATTGGCCCGAGCGGGAAAATTCTGGTGGTGCACGAGGCGACTGAAGCCGAGCTGACAATTGTCTTTGATGAGCACGCGCGAGCCCTGGCCGAAGGCGGCGTGGACGTGATAGTGCTCGAGACGTTCTCGGAGCTGGCGGAGATTTTGGTTGCATTGCGGGCAGCCCAAGCCACCGGCCTGCCGGTAATTGCCAGCCTGTCTTTTGATTCCGGCCCACAACGTACGCGGACGATCATGGGGGCGGCGGCGGAGGACTGCGCGGTAGCGCTGGAAGAAGCCGGCGCGGCGGTGGTCGGGTGCAACTGCGGCGGGGGCGCGGCGAATGTCTTGCCGGCTGTCGTGGCCCTGCGCGGGGCGACCAAGCTGCCGCTGTGGGTCAAGCCGAACGCGGGTCTGCCGGATCTGGAGGACGGGCGCCCGGTGTACCGGCAGCCGCCGGACGAGTTTGCGGCCGTAGTGCCGACACTGATTGAGGCCGGGGCGAACATTATCGGGGGCTGCTGCGGAACGGGGCCGGAGCACATCCGGCGGGTGGCGGCGATCGTGGAGAATCGCAAACGCCCGCGCCGGCGGGATGAGTAGCGCGGTTCATAGTCCGTACAGCGACCGGTACTTGCGTTTGAGATACTCGATGTAGGGCTGGGGAGAGAGGGGTTGGCCGGTGACCACTTCGACCAGTTCGACGGCGCGGTAGCGTTTCCCGTGGCGGTGAATATTCGCGCGTAGCCAATCCAGCAAGGTGCGCAAGTCGCCGCGGGCGATGCGCTCGTCAAGGTCGGGAATGGCCTGGTTCGCCGCGGCGAAAAACTGGGCGGCGTAAAGGTTGCCCAGCGTGTACGTCGGGAAATATCCCCAAAGACCGGCGCTCCAGTGCACATCCTGGAGGCAACCCTCAGCGTCGCTGGGCGGCGTGATGCCCAGCAGTTGCCGCAACCCCTCATTCCAGGCCTCGGGAAGATCTTTGACCGCCAGACTGCCCGATAGCATTTGCCGTTCGAGGTCGAAGCGCAACATGACGTGCAAGCCGTAGGTGACCTCGTCCGCGTCCACACGTATGAACGAGGGCTGCACCGCGTTGATTGCGAACAGCCAATCCTCCAGGGACACGTCGCGCCAGGCGGAGAATTCGGCCTGGAATTTGGGATAGAAGTACTGCCAGAAGGGGCGGCTGCGCCCGACCATGTTTTCCCAGAGCCGCGACTGGGATTCATGAATGCCGAGGGAAACAACATCGCCCAACGGCGTGCCGGTATGTGCCGGGTCCAGGCCCTGTTCGTACAGGCCGTGGCCGGTTTCGTGCATTACACTAAAAAGCGAGACCGCCGGGGCACGTTCCTCGTAGCGTGTAGTCATACGCACATCGCCGGGGCAGAGGCCGGCGCAGAAGGGGTGCATGGAGACGTCCATGCGGCCGGCATTGAAATCGAACCCCATGGCGGCGGCGACGGTGTGGTTAAAGGCGGTTTGTTTCTCGATGGGGGCCGGCATTTGCAAAAGCGCCGTGTTGGGTTGGCGGCGGGCGCTGGTAATGGCGGATACCAACGGCACGAGTTCGCGCTTTAGGCTTTCGAAGAGCTGCTGGATATCGGCGGCCCGGGCATCGGGTTCATATTGATCTATCAGGGCGTCGTACGGTTCGGTTTGCCAGCCGAGGTGCTCGGCGACCTGACGCTCCAGGTCCAGCAGATGCTCCAGATGCGGGGCGAGATGCGCGAAATCAGATTGCGCCCGTGCGACTTTCCATGCTTCCACGGCCAGGGCCGTAGCGCTGGCGATCTGCTGAACCAGCGCCGTCGGCACTTTGGCGGCACGGTCGCGATCGCGGCGAATTTCCCGCAGGTTGGTCGCGACTGCCGGATCGGAACGATCGCTCTGGACTTCTGCCTGCTGGAGCAGCTCGGCCAGTTCAGGGCTGACCAATTTCTGGTGAGCTACGGCAGCCACAACGCCGATCTGGGTGGACCGATAGCCGGCGCCTTGTGGCGGCATGAAGGTTTGCAGGTCGCATTCGAGCAGTTGTACTACGGATCGCACGGCGTGGACTTCTTGATAGCGCTCGAGCAGTTGTTCGTAAGCAGACGGCATGTTCGTTCTCCAACAACGACCCCGCACGTAACGGCCTCGGACACATGCGAATTTCTACGCGGAACACGTGAGCAGGTCGAGACAGGCAGTGGAACGCCCGATATGCCGGAAGGACCGCACACCGCGCCGGAAGACGCCGGCGCGCGGCGGATAGGTCGCGTAAGTGTTTGTGGCGACTGCACTTAAGTTACTATTGCGTAGTTGGGGGGGTTCAAGTGTATAATGCCTCTTGTTCCGCCGGCCTTTTGGGTTGGCGTCGCTCAAAGCGGCGCTCGTGGAGCGCCGCGGGCCGGATAGCCGTCGGCGAGCGAGGGAGAAATGCACCGAGCTCTGCGGCACACCAAAAGGCTCGCCGGGTTGGGGGAGGAGGACAGCGGCTAACCAGACGTCCGACTGTGTGAGGCACTGACCGATTTCTTTTTTCTTCCTGAACGAGGCACAGCATAAGGAGAGTGGCATGCTAAACCGACATTTGATCGGATTGGCGGTAGTTGTGGGCTGCCTGGTCCCCCTGGCCGGGGCGGCTGACTTGGTTCTCGATTACACGTTTGCCCCCCCCACCGTGTCGCAGGTCAACATCGCCGGTGTGGTGTACGACCGTATCAGCCTGCCGGATGCGCCGAACGGCGGACAGCCAGGCCAGCCGGCTCTGCCCGTCGGCAGCGCCAGAATACTTATTCCCTACGGGGAAGAGGTAGCCGGCGTTGAAGTTTCCGGGGAAAGAGTATTGGTCGGCAAAGGCTATC
>JAGPEO010000385.1 GCA_018056925.1 Phycisphaerae bacterium | reverse complement strand
TGGATCAATCGCCCGTTATGGCGGCGGCCATCGTGCTGCAAGAGGCCGGGCTGGTGCGGGTGGATGAATCCGCTTACGAGGAATTCCGGCTCGGGCCCGAGGGCGAGCAGTTTGTGAAGCAGCCTTTGCCCGAGCGCGTGATAATGGGCGTTCTGGCGCAACTGGGCGGGCGCGCGGCAATCACGGACATACCGCTGCACAGCAACTTGAACGCCGGGCAGGTGGGACAGACGCTGCGCTGGTTGGCGCAGCGCGGCTGGGCGCGCAAGGAGGGCGGAGAACTTGTTCTGACTGCGACTGCCGAAGCGGCTGCCGCCGGTCCGCCGCAACAGCCGGACGAGAAGGTCATCCAGGCGCTCGCCGGCGGGCGGGTGGCGACGCGTGCCGAGCTTGAGGGCGAGGGCCTGCCGGTGGCGGAGGCGCTCGAGCTGCTCTCCAAGCGCAAGGGTTTTTTGGCCATTAAGGAACGCACGGCGCGGACGGCCGCCGCAACTGAAAAAGGGCGCGACCTGATCGCCCAAGGCGTGACGTCTCGGCGACGTGTCACGCAGCTCACGCCGGAACTGCTGACGGATGGCGCCTGGCGCGGGGTTGAGTTGCAGCCGTACGACGTAACACTGGCGGCGAAGAAGCTTTATCCGGGCAAGGAGCACGCATTTCAGCGGACGCTGGACCGCGTGCGGCGCGTGTTCCTGGAGATGGGCTTCGAGGAAATCGTCAGCCCGTGGGTCGAGTCGAGCTTCTGGGACTTCGATGCGCTGTTCCAGCCGCAGGATCACCCGGCCCGCGATATGCAGGACACGTTTTATGTGGCCCGGCCGGACCGCTGCCGCCTGCCGGACGATGAACTGGTTGAGCGCATCCGCCGCACGCACGAGGACGGCGGCGACACCGGCTCGACCGGCTGGCAATACCGCTGGAGCCGGGACCTGGCAACGCGCCCCGTACTGCGCACGCACACGACGGCCGCCACGATGCGCGCGCTGGCGAGGCATACCGCGGGGCGTCCGGGCAAGTACTTCATCATCGGGCCGGTATTCCGGCGCGAGACGGCGGACTTCAAGCACCTGCCGGTGTTCCATCAGGTCGACGGCATCATCGTCGACAAGCACGCCAGCCTGGCGACGCTGATCGGCACGTTGAGCGCGTTTTACGCCAAGATGGGTTTTCCGAAGGTAAAGGTCACGCCCAGCTTCTTCCCGTACACCGAGCCGTCGGCCGAGGTACACCTGTACATGGAAACCCGCGGCGAATGGGTCGAAATGGGCGGCTCGGGCCTGTTCCGCCCGGAAGTAACACTGCCGGTCGGCATCACCGACCGCGTGCTGGCCTGGGGGCTGGGCCTGGAGCGGCTGGCGATGATGATCCACAACCTGGGCAGCATCGGGGAGCTGTATTTCGCGACCATGCCGTGGCTGCGCGAGGAGGCGCTGAGCCGGGCGTAGGGGCGCGAGGCGCGACGGGAATACGTGCAATCCGCCCAAAATTCGGTATACTACCATTAGAGGTGCGAAAATGTCGTCCGACTTTGCTTGGCTCGTGGACCACAGCGACGAAATTGCCCAGCTATACGCGGGTAAGTGGATCGCCGTGCGTGATGGGCAGGTGGTCGGGGTCGGCGACACCGCGGTCGAGGCGGCAGAGCAGGCGCGCGCGCAGGACCCCGAGGCCGAGTTCATTCTTGAGGCGGTAGACCGGGACGCGGACGTCGTCTATGCCGACGTTTAAGTGGCGCCGGAGGCGAACTCGCCACTTCGGCGAAGTGTGGGTGCCGTTCGCGGAAATTGGCCTTCGCCGCGCCGATGGGGGACATCAGCCGCTGGCAATTCAAATCGACTCCGGAGCCGTCATTTCGCTGCTGCGTCGCTCGGCGGCGGAATTGCTGGGCATAGACCTCCAGGCTGGGGAAAAGATCGACCTCGGATCAGTGGGCGGAAACCGTGTCTACGCGTTTCGGCACGACTTAGAAGCACGCTTGGGCGACGGCTTCGAGATGCGCGTTCCGTTCGCTATCGCAGAGCGGGAGGACGTGCCTAACCTGCTCGGGCGACTGGGCATCTTCGACAAGCTGCAGGTCGATTTTGACGCCACCCTGCAGGAAACCCGAATATCTGCCTCTTGGTTGTGTCAGAATAAGAGAAGAATCTGGGATTCGCTTGTAGAAGTTGGCAACCACGTTTTGGCACGCTGGAAAACGAATCCACTACCCGGGCGAGCCGATGAGGCGAGCTCCCGGCTCGTCCGGCGAAGCGCGCAACTCCTGGCGGCCATCGCGGGACTCATAAAGTTGGGCCGAGGTTACGAAGCCCCCGTGATGTTGAGAGCGATGATCGAGGTCAGCGTTCAACTGGAGTATTTGCTCCTGAATCCACAGGAGCGCGCGGAGCTGTATCTGGAATACGAGCACGTTTCTAATTACCGATACATGTCAGCATTGCTGACAGATTGCCGTCCAGGCACAATCTCTGGGGGGTTGGCCAACTCGCCGCAGCGCGCCGGTGGAGAGGCCACTGCGCGAGCCAATTATGAGCGCGTCCGCGCACGCTTTACGAAAGAGGGGAACAGTGCACCGGCCGGCAAATGGTACATGAAGTCGTTCCGCGAGCTATGCGAGGAGACGGGTCACCTTGCAGAGTACAAACTATGGTACAGCAGGTTCAGTGCTTGGCTGCACGCCGACCCCTCAGCAATCAGGCAGCAGGTGCCGTTACCTGGCAATCATGCTTTAATGCTCGCCATGTGCTATCATGGAGGAGTTCTCCGGCAAATAGCGGATCGGAAGAAGATGGTGCTCACGAACGAGCAATACGAATTTTTGAATGCATTAGCTAAGAACATATACTGACTATGCCCATAATCGATCTACCCGTTGACCTGCTCCTGGCCCGCGTTCGTGCTCATGGCGGCGCGGGTGATGTGGGGCTGGATGATCTCGTCGAAATTCTTCCCAAGCTCGGCTGCGAGGTCGAGGAAGTGGCCGAGACGCAGCAGTACTCCTGCGGTGTCTGCGCCAAGATCTACGATCGCACGCCCGCCCAGGGGGCGCCGCTGGTCTGCTCGCATTGCGGCGCCGACTTTCG
>JAGPEO010000067.1 GCA_018056925.1 Phycisphaerae bacterium | reverse complement strand
GCCAGCGCAAGTACGTCGAATCGCTCAGCGTCCACGCCCGCCACTTCCTCGAGCAGCTCAGCAAGCCCGAGGTCGAGTACATCGAGGGCCTGCCGCCGACGCTGGCCATCGAGCAGCGGGCCGCGGCGGCGAACCCGCGCTCCACCGTGGCGACCACGACCGAAATTCACGACTTTCTGCGCGTGCTGTTCGCCCGGGTCGGCATACCACACTGCCCCAAGTGCGGCGCCCGCATCCACGCCCACACCGTCGACCAGATCGTGGACGCGGTCCTCAGCTATCCGCCCGAAACGCGCATCATGCTGCTGGCCCCGCTCGTCCGCCGCCAAGCCGGCGATCTGCATGCCGTCCTGCGGCGCATCCAGCGCGAAGGGTTCGTGCGGGCCCGGGTAAACGGCGAATTGCGGGACGTGAAGGACTTATCGGAACTGCCGAAGGGCCGTAAATTCGACATCGACGTCGTGGTCGACCGGCTCGTGCTGCGGCCCGAAATCCGCCCGCGCCTCGCCGACGCGATCGAACTGTCCTTCTCGCTCAGTGACGGCGTCGTGATCGTCAGCCGCGCCGCGGATGCCGCGCGGCGCGACGGCCGCCCCCCGCTCGAAACGCCGGCGAACGGCACTACGCCCGTAAATGGTGCGTCCTCCGCGGCGGCAGTTTCGAACCACGGGAAAGGGCCGCGCGCCGCCCAGACCAACGGCTGGCTCGACGAAACCTTCAGCGAGCGCTACGCCTGCACCCGTTGCGGCATAACCTTGCCCGAGCTCTCGCCGCGCGCCTTCAGCTTCAACTCGCCCTATGGCGCATGCCAAACCTGCGGCGGTCTGGGCACCACGCTGCGCTTTGACGAACAGCTCGTCATCCCGAACGACAACCTCGCGCTGGCCAACGCCATCGCCCCCTGGGCCACCGCGCAGCGCGACGTCGCCGCCAGCCAGCGCGCCGTCCTGCGCCAGCTTTGTGCCGCCTTCGACGTGAAACCCGAAACCCCCTTTAAGAATTTGCCGGACGACCTCCGCCGCATCGTGCTCTACGGGACGCGCCCGACGGACGCCAAACGCTTCGGTATCCAGTTTGAGGGCGTCATCCCCAATCTCGAACGCCGAACGAAAGCCGCGGGCTCCGACGGCGGCCGCAGCCGCTTTATCAACTACCAGTCCGAGCACGTATGCGAGAGTTGCCACGGGGCGCGTCTGCGGCCCGAACCGCTGGCGGTGCGCATCGGCGGCCGGAACATCCACCAACTGGTGCAGTTGCCGATCGCCCAGGCGACGAGACTGTTCGACGAGATGAGCTTCACCGGCGAGGCCGCCGTGATAGCCGAGCCCATCCTCCGCGAGGTCCGGCAGCGCCTGCGGTTCATGGACGCGGTCGGCCTGGGCTACCTTACGCTCGACCGCCCCAGCGTCACCCTCTCCGGCGGCGAGGCGCAGCGCATCCGCCTGGCCACGCAGCTCGGAAGCGGTTTGGTCGGCGTATGTTACGTCCTCGATGAGCCGACGATCGGTCTGCACCAGCGCGACAACGAACGCCTGCTGCGCTCCATCCGCAACCTCGTCGATATCGGCAACACGGCCATCGTCGTCGAGCACGATGAAGACGTGATCCGCGCCGCCGACTACCTGGTCGACATGGGGCCCGGCGCCGGGCTCCACGGCGGCCGCATCATCGCCGCCGGCGAGCCGCAGACCGTGCTGAACGATCCTAACTCGATCACCGGCAAATACATCCGCGGCGAATATTCGATCCCGCTACCCGAAGAGCGGCGCACGCCCAAATCCACGGATTTCCTCGAAGTCGTCGGCGCGGCCGAAAACAACCTCAAACGAATAAACGTGCGCTTTCCGTTGGGCGTGTTCTGCGCGATCACCGGCGTCAGCGGGAGCGGCAAGAGCACGCTGGTTTCCCAGATTCTGCTGCCCGCGCTGCGGCGCCGCCTGTACAACTCGCGCGAGCGGCCCGGCGCCCACGAACGCCTGATCGGCGCCAGCCGCATCGACCGCGTAATCGAGATCGACCAGAACCCGATCGGCCGCACGCCGCGCAGCAATCCGGCCACGTACACCGGCGTCTTCGACGAGATCCGCCGCCTGTACGCCAAGACCAAGGAAGCCCGCGTGCGCGGCTACAACGCCAGCCGTTTCAGCTTCAACGCCAAGGGCGGCCGCTGCGAAGCCTGTCAGGGCCAGGGCGTGCGGCGGATCGAGATGCACTTTTTGCCCGACGTGTTCGTTGAATGCCAGGAATGCAAGGGCACGCGCTATAGCCGCGAGACGCTCGACATTCGCTATCGCGGCAAATCCATCGCCGACGTGCTCGAGCTGCGGGTCGAAGAGAATTTACGCTTCTTCGAGAGCTTCCCGAAAATCAGGCAAGGTTTGCAGGCCCTGTCCGACGTCGGGCTGGGCTACGTCCGCCTCGGGCAACCCTCAAACACGCTCTCCGGCGGCGAAGCCCAGCGCGTGAAACTGGCGGCCGAGCTTTCAAAGGGCGTCCTCGGGCCCGTCGTGCGCAACGGCCCACCGAGCGCCAACGCCGCTCAGCGCGCCCGCCAGGAATCTCACACGCTTTACGTGCTCGACGAGCCGACCACCGGCCTGCATTTCGCCGATATTCAGACGCTGCTAGCCGTGCTGAACCGCTTGGTCGACATGGGCAACACCGTCGTGGTAATCGAGCACAACCTGGACGTGGTCAAGACTGCCGACTGGGTTATCGACCTCGGCCCCGAAGGCGGCGAAGCCGGCGGCCGCATCGTGGCCCAAGGCCCCCCCGAAGAAATCGCCGCCTGCCCCGAGAGCCACACCGGGCGCTACCTGGCCGGCAAGCTGCAATCCGCCCCCCAGCCATAGAAGCCGCTGCCTAAGCCTCGCTCTGCACTTGAGCCTGCACGTGCCTCAGCTCGGACTCCGCCAAGGCACGCTGCTCGGGGTGCGTCAGATTCCCCAGGGCCGCTTGCAGGTGCTCCGCCGCTCGCTGCCATTGCCGCAGATAACGCGAATAGATCAGCCCCAACAGCAGTCGCACCTGGTGCACATCCGGTGTCGAGCGATAAGCGCTCAAAAAAGCTTCGTACGCCGCGGCCGCTTCGGTGTGCCGCTGGCATTGGGCGAAATGGTTGGCCACGTCTAACTGCGTGTCGCGCGGCAGCACCTGGTTCGGGTCGATCCGCAACAGCTCCAGGTAAAGCTCGGCCGCATTGGCCATATCGCGGGCCTGGGCGCGGTCCACCGCCTCCTCCCGCAGCCGCTCGGCCGGCGTAAGCTGCAGCGGCTCCAAAGGCCGCGAGCCCACCTCCTGCACTGTGATTGGCCGGCCGCGCACCACCACGTCGGCCCCGCCCGGCAGGCCGACGCGCCGCCGCCAGCGGCTCCAGAACGCCAGCAGGTCAAACTGCGAGCGCGGCAGCACGCCTGCGGCCACCAAGCTCATCGCGATAACAAAGCCGAACGCGTAGCCCGCCAGGTGAGCGGAATAGGCCACGTTGGCGATCGCGCCCTGGTCCAGTGTGGGGGCCAGAATGTTGTCCCACAGGAGCATCTTGAAGACGATCAGGATGATCGCGTCGATCTGGAAGGCGGTTATCAGGAAGAACCAGAGCAGCATCGTGATCTTGACGCGCGGATACAGCACCAGAAACGCTGTGGTCACCGCCGCAATCGCGCCGGAGGCCCCCAGCAGCGCGTTGTCGTTAAGAGCGGCGAACGTCACGCCCGCGATGACACCGCCGGCCAGGTAAAAGAGCACGTAGCACAGCGAGCCCATGCGGTCGCACACGGCGTTCCCGAAAATCCACAGGAAGAGCATGTTGCCCAGCAGGTGCATCCAGTCGCCGTGCAAGAACTGGTACGTGATGTACTGCCCCAGGTCCGGCACCGCGGCATAAAGCGTCCACTGGTGCTTGACTAGCTGTCCCGCCGCCCCCCCGAAAAAGTCCGTAAACAGGAAAACGAGGACGTTCAGCGCTATCAGCACGTAGTTTCCGACTGGCGGCTTCTTCAGTCGTAAGTCCGTGCCAATCGGTATTAACGCCATCCGCTTTCCTTCCGGGATAATACGCCGCACCAGGCGAGAGGGCGAGACTCTGTTAGCCTGCTCTGTCGCCGGATCAGCCGCAAGCCGCGCCCGCTACACGCCTACAACTTGATCGGTAATATCCCGGGCACGCGCTATTTGCTCAGATCACACGACCAAAGCACCGCTTCGTCCAGCAGCCACGCAAGCCTGTGGTTTTGCACTCCTGGATCGCCGCTAGTCCCCGCCCGCGCCGGCACCCAACTTCTCCTCCAAAGCTTGAGCGACATTGGGCGGAACGAGGCGCTCGACGAGGGCCCGTCGCCGACCGCCGCCCATCTCGAAAATCTGCTTGATGTATGTGCTTGACGTGAGGACGTGCCGGTCGCTGGTGAGCAGAAAGACGGTCTCCACGCCGCCGATGGCCATGTTCACGTTGGCCTGCAGCAGCTCGAAACTCAGGTCCGTGAAGTCGCGAATGCCGCGCACCAAGACCGAGCCGCCGATGTTCCGCACAAACTCGGAGGTCAGCCCTTCGTAAGCCTGGGCCTGCGTGTTGGGCAGCTCGCGCAAATGCGGCTCGAGCAAGGCGATCCGCTCGCTTTGCGTGAAAACCTCGCTTTTGTCCGGGTTGCGCCCGACGCCGACAATCAGCTTGTTAAACAGCCGCGCTGCCCGGCGGATCACGTCCAGGTGCCCGAGCGTGACCGGGTCGAACGAGCCGGCATAAACGGCCGTGATTTCGTGTGAATTTGCCATGTTTCCAGCCAATCTTAAGCAGCGTGATGGCTTGTCGCTAGCAAGCGTCGTTCCTCAAGGTTCCCTGGAGTCACGAGCCCGCCGCTTGGCGCGCAACAAGCGCGCCGTGTATTCGCTTTCGGTCGTTCCTGGGGGACGCCGCTTCGGGGGCGGGGCTGCAACCACAGGCTTGTCCGAGGCGCCGCCCAGGGCCTGGGACAATGAGTCGCTCGGTTGCCGCTCCGGCGCCTCGCTCCGGACGGCTGCCTCGTCCGCCTTGGGGCTTTCAGACGCTCCGGGCGACTGTTCCTCGCGTTTCCGGCCCTTCACGCCGCGCAGCGTGGCCAGGGTAGCCGCGGCTTCCTCGGCAGCGGGCCGGCCGACGGCCTCCCGTATGAAGGTTCGAATGCGTCGGGCAGCGTCCGCGGGCGTCACCGCAATGCGCCGGACGGCTACGTCCAGAAGGAACAGCACCAACGTCAGGCGGACCAGATCGTCCCAGAACGGGCTTCGCACGTGAACGGGCCGGATGCTCCCCGTCTCGAATACGGCACCCGCGTCGTTCACGTCCAGCACACGTCCTCCCGTGCGGCGCGCAATCTCCGCGAGTGCACCGCTATTGTCACGCAGTGTGCGATACTCGGCCGAATAGTTCACAACCAATCCGCCGCGAAGCACCCCACGCCCGCCCTCGTCACCCGCGCCGTACTCATACGGCACACTGACCAAATATGTCCCGGGCGCCTCGGCTGAAAACGTCGCCTCGAACCGGTCGGCGGCCGTGCGCTGTAGACGCAGTGGCTCGGAAGAAAAATCCGGCCGGGTCAACCGCCCCGAGAGCGTCAGAGTGCCTTGCCAGCGAAACGGCAGATGCTCCGCCGAGACGACAGCATGGCCTTCGCCACCCTTGACTCCGGTTTCGAGTTGCAGTTCGGATGAAGTGCCCGGGCGCCCGGCATATCGCACGGCTTGCGTCCAGAGCTTGCTGAACCCCGGCCAATTTGCCCATTCCGGGCCCCACTTCGGCCAAAGCCCGCTCGTAAATGCGACCGCCTTGCCCAATCCAACCTGCCAGTAAGCCATGATCGGATCGGTTCCGTCCTCGGTAATCCGCGCAAGCGGCGTCTGAGACAGCGGTTTGGCTTCGCTTACCACGTAGCCATGTAGTGGCGGAATATCCGCCTGGGTAAATCCGTCCAGAATCTGATTGTTGAGCACCGATTGCAGCCGCGGGGTAAACTGGCGTTCGTACAGCCCCGACCGGCTGGCCAGCACCGTTTCGCGGGCGAAGATTTGCGGCAACGGCCGAGCACTCTCGGCCACGTACATCCGCCCGCCGCTGAGTGTGGCGATCCGGTTCAGCAGTGGACGGTCGGCGTCGGGCCCCACGGCGATGGTTGAAATGGTGATGCCGGCAGCTCGGCAGGTGCTGGCAAACCCCTCGAAATCCCCCGGTGCCGACTGTCCATCGGTGAGCACGATGATGTGCTTCAGGTTGCTGTCGACGTCCGCCAAAGCGGCAAACGCCTCTCCCAGCGCCGGGTACATATCCGTGCCACCCCCGGCTCCGATCACGTCAATCTGCCGGGCGATCTGGTTCTTGTCGCCCGCGGGTTGCAGCCGGACCGCCCATTCCGGCTCGCTGTGGAACGCTATGACGCCCACCCGATCACGACTGCTCAGCAATTGCACGGAGGCGCGGGCCGCCTCGCACGCCATGGTGATCTTTTCGCCGAGCATTGACCCCGAGCGGTCAATCACGATGACCATCGCCAGGCTGAGGAATTGAAGCTTGTCGCGGGCCGTCTCCACCGGCAGAACCTGCTCGAGCGGCGTATATCCGTATCCGCCCACGCTGAACGCTTGATCGCCTCCCACCACGATCAGACCGCCGCCCTGATCGCGCACGTATGACGCCAGCGCCTGCTGCCGCGTTTCCCCCAGCGCGAAGGCCGACACGTTTGACAGGATCACCGTGGAGCAATCCGCCAGGGCCGCCGGGTCCGCCGGCAGCTCCTCGACCAGCATCTGCACGCACTCGATTCCCGCTTGCTGGAGGGCCCGCGCCAGCACTTCGGCTGACGTCTCGTTGACTTGCGCCGGATCCATCGCCGTATCGCTGATTATGAGCACACGCTCCGCGGGCCCCACAATCGTGAACGCTCGGGCTTCATTGTTCGTTGCCAGCGTGTCCGCCGCGGGGTCAGCCGGTTCCACCACCGCGCGAAAGCGATGTACACCGGCTGCGCGCAGCGCCACCGGAATCGTGAACCGGTTGGGCCCGGCCGCGAGTTGGACGTCAAACCCGCCCGTTGGGCCCGCGCCATCCCGGACTTGGCGGTCGTTGTGATACAGGACCACGCGCGCTTTCGTCGCCGCCTGCGAACGTAGTACGAGCCGCAACGAAACGACTTCGTCTTGCTTGGCAGCGACCGGGGCCGAAAATTGATCTACCAGGATTTCCGACGCGTGCTGGTACCGAAGTGGCAGTACGTCGATTGGGATGCCGAGCGCGGCGCAGATCTCCGCTTCTTCCACGACGTTGCCAACGTTCTCATTGCCGTCTGAAAGGACCACGATCCGCTTGGCCGTGTCTGCCGGCAGCAGCGCCAACCCCAGCCGCAGGGCGCCGGCGACATTCGTCCGGTGCGGTTCGATTGGAGCGCCGACGTTATCCGCCACCAACTGCGGACCGCAGATCTGTTCCACGGACGGCCGGCCATCGAAGCCCAGCAGGGCGATCCGGTCCTTGCCAGGCCGCATGCCGGCGCTTGCCGCGCGGATAAACTGTTTGGCATCCTCGCGCGCGGCGCGCGGAACGCTGTCGGACTGGTCCAGGGCGAACACAACGCTCTGGTCGTCGGTCGTCTGCACCCATTCGGGGCTCGTTAGCGCCAACGACACAACCGCGATCACCAAGCAGCGCAAACAGACCGTCAGCCCCCCTCGAACGCGGCCCAGCCCCGCCAGCGACCGGCGCGCCAGCACCACCACCAGCGGCAGCAGCGCCAGCACCGCCAGGTAGCCCGGCTGCATCAGGTGGATCGAGGACAGCCCATCCGCGGTCTGCATACCAGACATTACGCAAAACGGAGCGGTTGTTGCAACCGGCGGCCGGGGCAAAAGTCACTGACCGGCCGGGCAGCCGGACGGGGGGTGCTAAGCCACTGGAGAAAACGACTTCCATCGGTTAATACTGGCGCCGTGAAAAATGGACCTAATCCGACCAAAGGCCGCACTTATCGCGAGGCGGGCGTAGACATCGACGCCGCCGACCGGTTCGTGGACCTCATCGCGCCGGCGGTGCGCAGCACTTACGGCCCGCGCGTCATTGATAGTCACGGGGCGTTTGCCGGACTGTTCCGCCTGGATTACGACGAACGCCTCTTCGCCCACAATTACCGCGATCCGGTGCTGGTGGCCTGCACGGACGGCGTCGGCAGCAAGCTGCTGGTGGCGATCCAGGCGCGACGCGTTGATACCGTCGGGATCGACCTGGTCGCGATGAACGTCAACGACCTGCTGTGCTGCGGGGCCGAACCGCTGCTGTTCCTCGACTACGTCGCGGTGAACAAAGTGGAGCCGGAGGTGCTGGCGCAGGTGGTGCGCGGCATTGTCGCCGGTTGCCAGCAAGCCGGCTGCGCCCTCCTGGGCGGCGAGACGGCCGAGATGCCCGATCTCTACCGGCCCGGGCACTTTGATCTGGCCGGTTTCGCCGTCGGCGTGGTCGAGCGCCGCCGCATGCTTGGCCCGCGCCACGTGCGCCCCGGCGACGAGGTGATCGGCATCGCCTCCAGCGGTCTGCACTCCAACGGCTACGCCCTGGCGCGGCGCGTCCTGCTGGACGATGCCGGGCTTGACCCGAACAGCCGCGTGCGCGGGCTGGATGAGCCGCTGGTCGAGGCCCTGCTGCGTCCGACGCGCATCTACGTTCGTCCAGTGCTGGATGTCCTGCGGCACTACAAACGGCAGCGCATGGTGGCCGCCATGGCCCACATCACCGGCAGCGGATTGCCCGGCAACATCCCGCGCATTCTCCCGCCGAATTGCGACGCCGTGTTGCGACGCGGCTCCTGGCCGGTACCGCCGATCTTCGGGCTGCTCGAACATCACGGCGTGGAAGAGGAAGAGATGTACCGCGTGTTCAACATGGGGATCGGCTACGTCATGATTGTCCGCCAGCAGTCGGCCGGCGTCGTGATCCGCGTCCTGGAGCGCGCCGGCGAGCAGGCCTTCGTCATTGGGCGGGTACGGCGCGGGCGGGGCCAGGTGGAGATTCGCTGATGCCTGGCCATCGCCTGCCGCGGCTCGCGCTGCTGGCCTCCTTCGCCGTTCTCCCGGTTCTCACGACCGGCTGTGCGGCGACAAGGGCCTTGCCTCCGTCCGTGGCCTATCAATCCGAGCCGTGGAAGTTCGGCCGTCACTGCGGCACCAAGCTGACCACAGCGCATTATGACATTTACACAACGCTGACCGACCCGCAACAGATTGAGATGATTCCGGATCTGGTCGAGCGGGCCTATGAGTTTTACCAGCAGCTCGTTCCGCCGGTCCACGAGCCCGCCGAACGCATGCCCGTTTATCTTCTCGCCACGCGCAACCAATGGGCCACAGCGACCGCCCATCTGACCGGGGCGCGGGCCGAGATTTTTCTCCGCGTGCGCAACGGAGGCTTCTCCGATGGCGGCGTTTCAGTGATTCAATATGTGGAGCCGTCGATAACGGGGCCGCTGCTAGCTCATGAAGGGTTCCATCAGTATCTGCACTGTTGCGTGGGACCCGCCGTGCCGGCCTGGCTGAACGAGGGGCTGGCCGTGGTTTGCGAAGGCCAGCGCTGGACGGCGACGCGATTGAGGGAGTTTGACCCGCACTTCAATCCGACACGCCAAAGCCGGCTCGCGGAGGCTGTCAACCGCGACCGCCTCTTCCCGCTGGAAGAACTGCTGAGGACGCACGCCGGCAACGTAGTCCAGGGGACCTCAACGCAGGTGGGCACGTATTACGCTCAGCTCTGGGCGCTGATGCTGTTTCTCAAAGAGGGCGAGGACGGCAAGTACGCGGCGGGTTTCGAACGTTTGCGGCGCGAGTTGGCGACGCCGGCCGCGGCCCAGCGGTTGCGGGCCGAGCAAATCTGGGCCGAAGACGGCCAGGTCAACCCCGGCGAGGCCCTGTTCCGCAGCTACATCTGCGACGATTTGCCGACGTTCGAGCGCGAGTACGTGGCGTACCTGCAGAGTCGAATCAGCGCGGCTTATTGAAGTGGCCTAGACGCGGCATGTTGGGTGGGTGCCATGTCGGGTGCCATGCCCAAGCCGCGTGGCGGCGCGGGCATGTGTTCGCCCGTCGGCCCAATTTCCCAGGTGTGACTGTGGGAAAGTGGGAATGTGGGAATGTGGGGAAGTGCCGTCCTGGCCCTTCGCACGTCCGATGTGGTGCGCCCGCGCGTTAAGGGAGGGCATGCCCTCCTCCATCGTGTCTCTGGCACCCGGCACCCGGCTTTCTGCCCCAGTTGTGCCACCCCCCTTTTTGTCACCCCCCTCTCCCCTTTTTGTCGCGCGTCTTTGTCCAATTACCCGCTTTGTAACATTGCCACTAAACTCTGTTAATGGGCCATGGAAGGCAGGATGGAGAGTTGGGCAACTTACGGCGGTACAGGTGAGCTATGGCAGACGTCCGCATTGAGCGTGATTCGATGGGCGAGATGGAGGTGCCGGCGACGGCGCGCTATGGGGCGTCGACGCATCGGGCGCTACTGAATTTCCCGATCAGCGGGTACCGCTTTGGGCGGCGGTTCATCCGCGCGCTGGGGCTGATCAAGTACGCGGCCGCGATGGCCAACGAACTGCTCGGCCGGCTCGATCCGGTTCGGGCGCGGGTCATCAAGGAGGCGGCCCGCGAAGTCATGGACGGCAAGCACGACGATCAGTTCGTCCTGGACGTGTTTCAGACCGGTTCGGGCACCAGCACCAACACCAACGCCAACGAAGTTATCGCTCACCGCTCCAACGAACTGCTTACGCACGGTGAAGCGGCTGGTCCGCAGAGCGAGCTCCGCGTCCATCCAAACGACCACGTGAACATGGGGCAATCGTCGAACGACGTGATCCCCAGCGCCATTCACATCGCCGCCGTCGAAGCCCTCAAGGCCGACCTCATGCCCGCCCTGCACCGCCTGCACAACGCCCTGAAAGCCAAGGCCGAAGAGTTCGACTCGATCGTGAAGATCGGGCGCACGCACCTGATGGATGCCACGCCCATTCGCCTGGGACAGGAGTTCAGCGGCTACGCCAGCCAAATCGAGCACGCCGACCGCCGCCTGATGCAGAAAATCGTCACCTTGCGCGAGCTGCCAATCGGCGGAACGGCCGTCGGGACCGGGCTCAACACGCACCCGGACTTCGCCCGCCGCGTCTGCGAGATTATCAACCATGAAACTCGCGAGAGTTTTCAGGAGGCCGCCAACCATTTCGAGGCGCAGCACGCCAAGGATGCAGTGGTGGCGGCCAGCGGCGCGCTGAAAGTACTCGCGATCAGTCTCACGAAGATCGCCAACGACATTCGCCTGCTAGGCAGCGGACCGCGCTGCGGCATCGGCGAGTTGCTGCTGCCTACCATCCAGCCCGGCAGCTCGATCATGCCCGGCAAAGTCAACCCGGTGATTCCCGAGGCCGTGCTTCAGGTCTGCGCCCAGGTGGTTGGTTCGGACGCGGCCATCACGTACGCCGCCGGGCTGCTGGGCAACCTCGATTTGCACGTTGGGATGCCGGTCATGGCACATAACCTGCTCGAATCCATCCGCCTGCTGGCGAACGCGTGCAACGTGTTTGTGGACAAGTGCGTCAGCGGCATCCAGGCGAACAGGCAACGCTGCGAGGAGCTGATCGAACGATCGCTCGCGATGTGCACCAGCCTGGCTCCGGTCATCGGTTACGACGCCGCGGCGGCGATTGCGAAGGAAGCCCACTCAACCGGCAAGACCGTGCGACAGGTCGCGTCCGAAAAGGGCATTCTTGAGCCCGCCAGGCTGGAGGAGCTGCTGGATCCGCGCTGGATGACTCATCCGGCGTAGGATGACTGATCCGGCGTAAGCTCCCTATGGGCTAACCATCAACGCGGCCCGCCGTGTCGCGTGCCAGCACATCGCGCGCCGGCACAATACTGTCTGCCAGAATCTGACGCTCGCAACTTGAAGCGACGTGTACTACGATTCCGCTCGTGGTGCGAGTTGACGTTCCCAGGGAAGACGCCGTGGCCCTCCAGTTTCGAATCGTAACGACGCGCTTGGGAGAACTGGCATTCGTGTTCGATGAGCGCGGCCTGCGGCGCGTGCTCTTGCCACAGCCTGCCGGGCCCCGGGGTCTGCGCGCGGCCGTGAAACGCGAGTTTCCCGCCGCCAGGGAAGATTCGCGTCTGGCGCCACGCCTGGCCGGCCAGTTGCAGCGCTACTTCGACGGCGAACGGATCGAATTCGACGTGCAATTGAACCTGGAGGCGGAAAGCGCGACCGAATTCCGCCGCGCGGTCTGGTTAGCCTGTCACCAAATTCCATACGGCCAAACCACGACCTACGGCGATCTGGCGCGCCGCGTCGGTCACCCCCGCGCGGCCCGCGCGGTCGGAACCGCCATGCGCTCCAACCCCTGCCCGATCATCATCCCCTGCCATCGCGTGCTCGGCTGCAACGACTGCCTGGGCGGCTATTCCGCCCCGGGCGGTATCGAATTCAAGCGGCGTCTGCTGGAGATGGAAGGGGCAACGTTCCGCACCGCCCTCAAGGAGGAACCGGTTTGAACGTGCACACGCGCGATGTAACGCCGGCTCGATGCGCGCCGGCGCTTACCTGCGCGATTTGCAGTGGCATAGCCTGCGCCTGGGCCGGCGAGCCCAGGCGCTGCCAGTCTGACGGCTGACGGCAGGGAAGGAAGTGGCCAGACAGTTGCACAGATTGGTTGCCCCGCAGTTTACGCCGTTGCTTCCGCAGTGGCGCGATGCCGGCGTGTATCAACTGTGGATTCGGGTGAACCGGCCGGTGGTGTTGCGCGTGGGCGGCCTCGGGCGGCTGCACTTCGCCCCTGGCACATACGTATACACCGGCCGCGCGGCGCGTGGGCTGCGCCGCCGCGTGCTGCGCCACGTGCGCGGCGCGGAGCATTTTCATTGGCACATTGACTACCTTCTCGCCAGTCCCGCGGCGCGCGTCATACGGGTTAATCTGGCCGCGACCGATCCGGCGGAAGAATGCCGCGTCAACCGCGCCGCCGGTTGCGGTGCGCTGGCGCCGGTACAGCGGTTCGGCGCGTCCGACTGCCGCAGTCGTTGCCCGGCGCACCTGTGGCTTATGATGCGCGGGGCGCGTGCGGCGGCTATTGATGTCGCCCTTAGCGGGGAGAAAGAGTGCAAATGACGGTTACCACAACCTTAAGGACGGCCGCGGATTCCGAACCCGCCCGGCGGAAGGCGCCCGGGTGGGTGATCGCCTGTGTCGCGCTGTACGCGGCAGGCGTATTCCTGCCGTTTCTCGGCGCCCGCACGCTGACGCCGCACGAAGTCATGGTGTCGCATCCGGCGCTGCGCATTTTGGAGGACGGACACTGGATTGTGCCGCGCTTCGCCAGCGGCTTCTGGCTCGACAAGCCGCCGTTGGTCAACTGGCTGACGGCCGCCTGTTTCGCCATCGTCGGCGGATTCAGCGAGTTCGCCGCACGCCTGCCGGCTGCGCTCAGCGCCGTCGGACTGTGCGTTCTCATGGCCGTCCTGGCCGGCCGTTTCTTCAGCACGAGGGTTGCCCTGCTGACTGGGCTGGTGCAGGCAAGCTGTGTCTATATGTATATGCAAGGGCGGCTGGGCGAGATCGACATTGTGCTCGCCTTGCTGCTGACGGCGGCCCATGGTGTTCTTCTGTGGCATTGGGGACGAGGCGGATTCGATCTGCCTTGGCGCGCCAGCCTGC
>JAGPEO010000066.1 GCA_018056925.1 Phycisphaerae bacterium | reverse complement strand
TCGCGCGATCTTCCCGACAACTGATAACTGAGAACGGTCAACCGCGAATAGGGGCAATTCAAGATCAAAAGGGGAACCGGACAAGAGCGCGCGGCTCCGGCGTCTCGTAAGTGCTTGATCTTACAGGGGTTAGAATGGAGCCGATGAGATTCGAACTCACGACCTCTTGCATGCCATGCAAGCGCTCTCCCAACTGAGCTACGGCCCCAGGAGTAAACATCATATTCAGTTGTCACTCGTCAGTTTGCGCCGCCGGCGCCAAACTGGCGTTCACCTCAACGTGGTCAGGGGCGGACTTGAACCGCCGACACACGGATTTTCAATCCGTTGCTCTACCAACTGAGCTACCTGACCGCCGGGCGACTCAGGCTCGCCCTGATCTTACGACCAGTCGCGCGAATTTAGGGCACGTTGCCGTTCTAGTCAAGGGCGTCCGCCCAACTGCCACCTGCCCCTGCCCACCTGCCTCCCCTGCCCGTCTCGCACTCGCCGCCTTGAACTCGCCGCCTCGGACTCGCCTTCTCGAGTTCGCCTTCCGACGGGCTCACCGCTTCGAAACCGGTCGCACAGACTCAGGACAGCTCGTCGCGCACACGCTCCAGCAGACGCTTCGTCGCCCGAATCCCATCCGGCTCGGGCAAGCGCGACCCCTCATATTCAATGCCGACATAGCCGCGATAGCCGGCCCGCAGGACGATGCCGATCATCCGCCGGTAGTCTATGTCAACCTCGTTGCCCGACTCGTCGAAATCGTGCGACTTGGCGCTGACCGCCTTGGCATACGGCATCATCTCAGCCACGCCCGCGTAACGATCATAGCCCGCGTTGTCGGCGGCATTCGGCGGCAGAAAATTGCCGAAATCCGGCAGCGTCCCGCAACGCGGATGGTCCACGCGCTTCATCAGCGCCACGACCCACGCGCCGTTCGAAGACAGCCCGCCGTGGTTTTCGACCAGCACGTTCAAATCGCGCTCGGCCGCAAACTCCGTCAGCCGGCGCAGGCCGTCAGCGACCAGCGCGAGTTGCTCTTCCGGGCTGCCGGAGCTCTGCGCGTTGACGCGAATGCTATGGCCGCCAAGCAGTCGAGCCGCTTCGACCCACTTGTAGTGGTTCTCGACCGTGCGCCGGCGAGCGGCCTCGTCCGGATCGCCCAAAGCCCCCTCGCCATCGACCATGATCAGCAGGCTGCGAACGCCGACGTCAACCGCGCGCCGCCGCAGCTCGCCCACATAGTCCGCGCCGGCGCTCTTGAAAAACGTGCTCACGTATTCCACCGCTTCGATGCCGTAGTCGCGCTTCGCAGCCTCGGGAAAATCAAGGTGGTCGAGTTGACCCGCCCCGAGCTGGCGGTGCAGCGACCACTCAGCCAGCGAAATCTTGAACAGCGGCTCGACTCGCCCCGCGTCCGAACCAGCGGCCGTGACCGGCTGCGCGACCGGTTCATTTCGCGCCGGCGCCGTGCGGCAGCCGGCGGGGCCGAGCACGACCGCTCCAAGCGTGGCCGCGAGAGTTTTCAAAGCGCTCCGCCGGCCGATGCCGTTCGAGACACCCGGTAGTTCCTTGATCGGCCGCGAGTCGTCGACGTTCCGAGCGTTCATGCACCCTCCGTGAGCACAATTACGGGAATAAGGCCGGTTCTCTCCTCCGGCTCAGCACGAGCCGGTGCCGCTACCGGCCGTCGTAGAGTCGCGTGCCGAGCAGTTCGTCCAAGGCGGGGAGCGCCAGGATTTTCTTGACCGTTTTTTCTATGTCGTACTCGACGCGCACGAACTCGATTTGCTCGATGGCGCAGCTCAGCGCCGCCGCCACCAGGCTCTCCGTGCCCGTGCCGAGCACGTCGTTCTGCCGGTAGACCAGGACATAGCTGGCCCGCGGATCGCGGTCGCGCGGCTGCCCGACGCTGCCGACGTTCACGATCGCCCGCTCGTCCTCCACCTCGTAGAAGGGCGAATCCGGCAACTCGTTCGGCGGGTCAAAATAAGGATCATCCAGGAAAACGCCCGGCTGATGCGTATGCCCGACGAAGCACAGCCGCCGGTCTAAGCGGTCGAAATTCGCCACCACCTTCTGCGGATTGGTGAAAACGTCCTCCGGGAAGATGTACTCGTTGATCGGGCGGCGCGGCGAAGCGTGAACGTACAGAATATCCTGGTCTTGGAAGCGCACCGGCATGTTGCCGAGGAACTGCCAGCGCGCGTTCCGCAGCTCCTTGTCCTCCTCGTCTTCCAGTAACTGCCGCGTCCAGAAGCACGCCCGCTCGGCCGCCACGTTGAAGTTGCACGGCTCGTACAGCAGAGCATGGTCATGATTGCCCATCAGGCACACTCGGCACCGTTCCCGCACGAGGTCCAGGCATTCCTTCGGGTTGGGGCCGTACCCGACCACGTCCCCCAGGCAGACAATCTCCGTTACCCCGCGCTCCTCGATATCGTCCAGAACAGCGCGCAGCGCCTCCAGGTTCGAATGGATGTCACTGATAACCGCGAATGCTCTGTCTGGCATCGCCCGTCACGGCGGAGAGTTACACTGAGTCAAGGCACCTCCGGCACCGCCGGCCGTTCCCCGGACGGGCCACCGGACCAGCCGCGCTCGTCGGCTCGTCGCACAAGGCGCAGTAAGAATAGACCCAATCGCAGGGCAAATCAATTAGCCCTCCGGAGGTTTCGGGCCGTGGCTACAAAAGCGTACCCGCCCAGCCAAGGCTCGTAACTCACCGGCCCGAGCACTTGGGCCAGCCGCTGCGGATAGGCGCGGCCGGTGGCCACGTGATTCGCCCGCAGCCAGGCGCGTGCCAGCCACCCGGCCGGGCCCCACCGCTCAAATCGGCCGAAATCCAGGATGACGAGCCGCCCGCCGGGAAGAAGGTGGTCCCAGGCCCGGGCCAGGGCCCGTTCCCAGTCGGGGATCATGGACAAGCTGTATGCGAAAAGGACGGCATCGAACCGTTCACCGAGCGCCAAGGCAGTCGCATCCGCTGATACCAGGTCGACATTGAGCCAACCGCGACGCTCGATGAGGCCGCGAGCCCGCCCCAGCATGTCGCGCGAGAAGTCGACGCCCGTGAGCCTGCCGGCCTGCGGATCAAGCTGCTTCAGAATGGCCCCGAAGTTCAGCCCGGTGCCGCAGCCGATTTCCAGCACGTGGCTGTCGGGCCGCAGTTCGAGGCGCTGGATGGCCAGTTTTCGACGGTGGAGGACGGCCCAGCGCGTCCAGTCGTAGATCGCCGCGTGAAACCGGTAATAGCGCTGAACGGGCGTCTGCTGCACGTTCAATCTCTCCCGAGGGCCGGCGCGGGCCAGCCGTAGGCCGGCCCGAGGCGCGGCGCGGGCCAGACGTAGGCCGCGCTGCTGCACATTGCCACGTTCACACTTTCCCACGGTCGGGCGCGCGTGGGAAGCTGGGAAAGTGAGGAATGTGGGAAGGACCCGCGAACAGGCCCGGCTGGCCAGCCTCAAGGCGGAACCTCGTGCACGCCTTCACGTCCGCGGATTGCATGCGTCGGCCGCCCTTCCAGTTCGATCTTCGCTTCGGCAATGTGGAGCGCTGGGCAGGCAGGCGTCGAGGCCACGCGGGGCGGCGGCGTGCGGCGATGCCACCCCAGGTGCTCAAGCGGTCTGATAAAAAGGCCTGTGGGATCCGGTCTTGCGGGCAGATGATCAGATACGCATGCTTTTTGTGCACTCGATTTTGATAACCTGAGGCAAGGGGGCACGGGGGCGGGGTTGAAGCTGCGGCATTATAAGATGATGGCGTGGGAAGCATTGGCGTGGCTCCGTGGGTAGTTCTCAGTTCTTAGTTGTTAGTTGTTAGTTCTGGCATCGTGGGCCTCCGGCGCCGGTCTGCGCGCTTTCCTAGAGATCATAGGACGTTATTCGAGGCGGGGGGCGCCCGGCGGTTTTCGGTCGCGGGGGTGGATTGTTGGCGGTTGGGCGTGGTTGTGTGGCAGTGACGGGGTGTGGCCGGCTTTCAGCTATGAGCTTTGAGCCGGAATTCAGCGGATTGTGCGTGGTTGCCCGCCAATGGCGAAGAGTGGGCAAAAGGCACGCTGCGAACGGCGAGCGCTGGTCGTCACTTCGGTGGCCTTCTAATCCGTTTCCCGCTTTTGGAGTCTCTGCTGAAATTCCCTCGTGCGCACGTCCGTATCAATCCAATTGACGGTTAGGTCGATCAACTCCTTCAAGTGCTCGATATCGAAATCATCGTACTGGCGCATGTAATGCGTTTCGTCATTGCCTAGCCAAACCGCCCGGCTTGCAGTGGTCTTAATGTTCTCATCGGTAACGAAGTTGTTTATGCAGGCCCCAAGGGCAGTCTTCTCGATGGAATCGGCTTTCGAAGGCTCGAGAATTTTGCAGTAGTCTTTGACCAGGAATTCCAGTGCCTTTCGATAGCCGGCTCCGGCAACCTGCTTCAGCTTCAGGCCTTCGGCAACGGCGGATTGCCCGTAGATCGCCGCGAATCCCGGCGAGGTCTTTCTCACGCTCGCCCTCACCTGCGGCGCGCGAAAGATCGGTGGGCCAATTTCTCTGAGCCGGAAATGACGCTCAGAAGCCGCCTGGGTATTGTTTCATAATTTGCAATGAATAGATGCTGGCAAGCGTTGTTTTGGCACTGGAAGATCAAGTCCAATTCCAAGCCATGCTCGGTTTCGATTGCGGCAGCACAAAAGGGATTGGATGTCGTGTCATGCCCGCAATGCGGACATTCGTCCGCATAAAGGTCGACCTGGCAATCGTAAAGCTTTCCGAACTTCGTCTGTGCTATCACGGCCAGCATGGCGTCGATGATATACGCCCACGGCGCGTCGCACAACGGGACCGAGACCGGCCACGCAGGGAGCTGGCGACAACCTGGCGGGAAGCGTGCGACAGCACCGCCCGGAATAAAACGGGCTCACTGTACAATGAACGTCGCTGAGGAGTGCGCTCATGATCGAGTTTCCGGGCGAAAAGGTTCGCGAAGTGGCGGGACGTGTGTAACGGGGACGCAGCCGTGCCACACTGAGCTGCGTCCCTGTTTCACACGGCTAAGGTGCGTCCCCGTTTCACACCCGTCTCACACTGGCTATGGGTGCGCTTCGGCCATCATGCCGCGCCAACCCTTGATACCGCCATCGAGAATGTAAACGTTGGTATAGCCTTGGCTCGCGTATTCGGCTGCCCGACGGGCAGCAGTGCCATCGCGGGGTCAGGCACAGTAGAAAATGATCTCACGCCCCTGCGGCAGGCCGTCAAGCCCCTTGAACTCGTTGTACGTAATCGCGCCGTCAATGGCGTTGTTGCGGCACTTCTCGTCGTTGGCATAAGCGCAGACCAGCAGCGGCGGGTCAGCGCTCGCCAGCCGTTGCCGCACCGACTGCGGGCTGATTCGTTTTGGCCCGCCAGGATTTTCTGCCGCGACGCTCGGCGCCGGTGGTGTGGCCTCGACCGCCGAAACCGGCGTGGCAGCGGGCTGCGGCGTCACGGCGCTGGGCGGCGGCGCGACGGCGCTGTCCTGAGCCGCGACGGCGCTGTCCTGCGGGGCCACTTCCGTGGGCTGCGGCGCCGCGACGGCGCTATCCTGCGGCGCTATAAGCGTGGGCTGTTGCGCCGTGGCGGCGCTGTCCTGCGGGGCCACTTCCGTGGGCTGCGGCGCCGCATGCGGCGCCACGGCGCTGGCCTGCGGCGAGACCGCCGGAGCGGCCTGCTGCGCGACAGGGCCGGCCGATGGGGCGGAATTCCCCTCACCGGAGGCGCAGCCGGCCAGGGCCACAAGTGCAGTGCACAACAACGATGCACACCAGATTTTCACAACACGTGTCACCATACAGCTCCAGAATGTTGTTTTGGGCAGAGAGCAGCCTCGCATCCCGACTCCCAGAACGCCCCCGATACACATAGTCCTCTTACAGCATAGTCTTATTTACAGCGAGGTCATGACAGTTTGTTAAATTGCACGTGACAGGCCCGTAAGCCGAGCCGCGGGCTTCAGGCATCCCGCCAACAAGTCGGCCGAAGCCAGCAATTGGTGTGTGAAACGGGATGTGAAGCGCGAGCGCAGCTAGCGCTAGTTTCTTAGCCTGGCAACAATCGTTCGCCCTCCGGGCGAGGACACGGGGACGCACTGGGCGCCCACATCCCGGGGGCCTGCGTGCCACGAGTGGCGTGGACGGCCCCCCCCTGTGGGCGCGCTGGCTGGATGGCGTAAACTACGTTGAACGCCGGGCTTACTGTGACCCGGGCATGCTGTAACGCGGGCCCAGTGTTGACCCGCGGCAGAGGATGTATGCCGTAGAACGCGATCGGGCCATCGAATGCGACTGTGCCTGCTGATAACCGTGATAGTCTGCGGGGCTTTCGGGGCCGCCGAACTTTGCGCCCAGGTGGTTTCCGGCGACGTCACCGCGGCCGGGTTTCGGACTTCGCAGACCGCCATGCCCGGATACGCAGTGCGGGCGGGCCATTGGATTCCCATCCAAGTCCAGCTCAGCGCCCAGGGCACCACCCCCTTCCAGGGCCAGCTACGGCTCGAAGCCCCCGACTTGGATGGCGACCTGGTTTCGTACCGCGAGGGGCCGGTGGCGCTGAATTTCGAGGCCGGAGCGAAACGGGCCTGGTGCTACGCGGTGTGGTCTCACAGGACCGGGGCGGCGGCCCGCCCTGTCACGCTCGACGTTCTGACGGACGCCGGGCTGCCGGTCAGCGAGCTTAACGTCCCGGATGTCGAGGTCATCAATAACGACGCCCTCCTGCTGCTGGACATAAGCAACCAACCGGTCACTCGGCTGCGCGGCGCGTTGCTGACTCCTGGCGGAACCCTGGAGCGTGGCGACGGCGTACGCCCCTTTTACCGCGACATCGTCGTGGCCGCGATGCCGGCCGGCGATTTGCCGGAACGCTGGTTCGGCTTGGAAGCGGTGGACATCATCGTGTGGGATAAACCCACTCCGGCCGACCCGGCGGTCGCGTCGAAACTGGACGCACTGCAGCAGTGGGTGCGCAGCGGCGGACAGCTCGTCGTTGGCCTGGGCGCGAGCTGGCCGGTGGTTCAGAAGAGCGGCTTGGCAGAGCTCCTGCCCGTGCAATCCGGCGGGCGTGGCGGAGGGCAGACGATCGAGACCGACCGGCTCGACGAGTTCTTTAGGCGCTTTGGAGCAGGCTCGAAAGCGGCGGCGGGGGAACGCGTGTTCAGAGCACCGATTTCGGTGGCCGCGGTCGAAGCCAGGCCCGGCGCGGTGCGCGTGTTGCGCAGCCCTGTCGCCGACGGCGCAGAGGTGGACCTGATCGCCGCGCACTGGATCGGTTCGGGAAGCGTAAT
Source organism: Phycisphaerae bacterium (assembly GCA_018056925.1). Taxonomy (GTDB): domain Bacteria; phylum Planctomycetota; class Phycisphaerae; order UBA1845; family Fen-1342; genus JAAYXS01. The sequence goes on along the minus strand of JAGPEO010000066.1, from coordinate 6,471 downwards.
CGCCCTAGCGGCCGGCCTGGATGACTTGACGCAGGCGGGCCCAAACCAGGCGTTTTACAGTCAGCTTCTGGGCCTGAACCCCACCACGCCGGAATTCCTCGAGTCCGAATTGAAATCGATTCAAGCGACACTCGGGCTGCAGCGTCATGCGCTCTACGACAGCATCACCAGGCCGATCGCGTTGACCGGCGCCGGCACGCTGCTGGTGTTCGCGGCCGTGGCATTTGTCGTGGTTTACATTGCGCTGGCGACCGTGGCGAGCTGGTGGTGGCTGCGCCGGCACCGGCTGGCCACGCTGGGCTGGACGACATTTGCGGCCATCGCGGTCGTGGCCAGCGCGGTCAGTCTGCTGACGGTGAGTGTAACGCGCGGTTTGTCGCGTGGTTTGGCCACGTTCTCCTTCGTCGACCTGGAGGCCGGCTCGCGTGCCGCGCGGGGCACCTGCTACTTCGGCTACTCCAGTCCGCTGCGAACCAGCGTGGACTTGTCGTTGGCCGGCGCGGGCTGTTTCCTACGGCCCCTCTCACCCGGGCCGGCGCCCACAAGCTGGTATGCCACGCCGCAGCGCTACGCGGCCACGCCCGCCAACGCCCTGCTGGAGAGTACGCCGCTGCGGGCCACGCTCAAGCAGTTTGAAGGCCTCTGGCAAGGCGAGCTGAATGGCGCGGTTCGCTGCGAGTTGACCATTGATCGCCGCAGCGGCGAGCTCACTGCCGGCAGTTGGCTGCAAAACGATCTGGACGTGCCAATCGCGGGCGGATACCTGCTTTATACAGACCCGCGGCTGCCGGGCACGCCGCTGCGCGCCGCGGGACAGACGGCTACCTGGAGCGGCTGGAAAGACGTGCCGCCGGCGCTGAACATCATTGCCCTGCCGGTCCCGGCTTTGAAACCGGGCGAAAAGGTGAGCGGGCTGGGCCAGGAGGAGTATGCACGCTTGCCGGCCGCCCGGCAGCGCTGGCAATCTTTGCGCGAGCGGAAGTTCAACGCATGGCCGGACCTGCTGACGCTCTATGACCTGCAGCAGGATTGGGTCGGCGCGCGGACGCGCGCCCCGGCGGCCAAATGGGATCAGACGGTGCGCGAAGCGCTGTTGGCCTCCACTCGAAACTTCTATCTGCACGTTCAGGAAAGCAATGACAAATTCGAGCAATCCAATGGCCGGATAATCACGACCGACGGCCTGATGGATGTCGACGTCTGTCACTGGCTGATGCAAGGACCGTTAAAGGGCGCGGGCGGCCGCCCGGACGTAATAGCCGGTCAAGGGTTTTTGCTGCTGTATTCAGACGTCCCGGGCCCGGCGCAATTGCAGCGTGAGGGCAAGCCGGTCAAGCCCAACCGCGGCGCCTGCCTGTACCGCGTACGTGTGCCGCTGCAGCTTGTGGGCACCCCGCCGGCCGGGCCGCCCGAAACGGGGAACGAACTGTGATCATTCAAACCATCAACCTGACCAAGCGTTACGGCAAACTGGTGGCCCTCAACAACCTGCACCTCAACATTGAGGAGGGCGAGTGCTTCGGCTACATCGGCCCCAATGGCGCAGGCAAAACTACCACCATTCGCATTTTGGCCACTCTGTTGCAGCCGACGTGGGGCGAGGCGCGCGTCTGCGGGCACGTAGTGGGCTATGAGTCGCGGAAGATCCGGCCGCTGATCGGCTACGTTCCGGATTTCTTCGGGGCGTACGAGGACATGGTGGTCCGCGAGTACCTGGAATTTTTCGCCAGCGCGTACAACATAGTCGGCAAGAAGCGCGATCAGATCGTGGGCGACGTTCTGGAACTGACGGACCTGCGCCACAAGGAAGATGCCCTGGTCGATTCACTGTCGCGCGGCATGAAGCAGCGTTTGAGCATCGCGCGCGTGTTGCTGCACGATCCGAAGGTCCTGCTGCTGGACGAACCCGCCAGCGGACTGGATCCGCGGGCGCGCATTGAAATTCGCGAACTGCTCAAAGAACTGCACCGCATGGGCAAGACCATCCTGATCAGCTCGCACATCCTCCCGGAACTGGCCGACTTGTGTACCAGCATCGGCATTATTGAACAGGGCGAGTTGATTTATCAGGGCTCAGTGACCGAGGCACTGCGGCGGGCGCGCGTCGGAACTGTGGTACACATCGCCACCCCCGACGATCAGGAGCGGGCGCGCCAAATCCTCTGCAAACTGCCGGGCGTTGAAAAAGCCGAGCTGCGCGACGGGCAGGTGGTCGTCAGCCTGACGGCGGACGGGTCCGATTTCAGCTTCATCGCCCGGGCCATGCTGAAGAACGATTTGCGCATTCGCGAAATCAAGCAGGAAGAAGTGAATCTCGAGACTGCTTTCATGCGTCTGACGAAGGGTATTGTGCAGTAAGCCGCGCCACTTTCGGCGGCCGTCTAGACCTACCCGAGCGGACTATTCCGGCCGCACTGGCGGGCCCAAACTGCAGCATCTATGGGACTTATAACGCTTTTTCACCCTGTTCCTTTCACATCTCCTCCAGCTCGCAGAGTTCAAGACGAAGATCATCCGCACCGATTAGACCCGCAACAACGTCTCGCATCTGCAGGAAAAACAAATGTCAACTCCGGCCATAGCACCGGTTCCGCAGAAGCAGGATATTCGGGCCTTCCCAGTGAGTATCGACTCACTCGACCCGGCCATTCTCAAGATGGACCTCTATCTCAAGACCGGGGGGCCGAACAGTTACGTGCTGTACCGCTCAGTGGGCGTGCCCTTCACTGCCGATGATCAGCGCCGCCTGCTGAATCAGGGTCTGGGCTTTCTGTACGTGCCGTTTTCGCAGCATGCCGCTTACCGCGCCGCATTGCTGGACCGGCTCCAACGGAAATTCGAGGACCCGGCCGAGAGCCGCGCCGCGCGCGTCCGCGCCATTCGCAATGCCTGCGTGAAAATGATCGAGGACGTGCTGCTCTTCCCATCACAACCCGAGACAGTTGATGCGATCGCCGATATCAGCCGGCGCTTCGCCGCCTGGGCCTCGAAGAACTATCGTGAGTTCTCGTACCTGTTGAACATGTCGGCCCACGACTACTACACCGTGACACATATGGTCAATGTCGGGGTCGGCTGCGGACTACTGGCAAAGGAACTCAGTCCCGGCGATTCAGCAATGCAGGCCCTCATGGTGCAAGGCGGCCTGTTGCACGACATCGGTAAACGCCATGTCCCTGAGGAAATCCTGAATAAGCCCGGCCGGCTTACGCCGCAGGAGTGGGAACTCGTCAAGCGCCATCCCGAATTGGCCTACGAAGAGCTCAGCACCCACCCCGACATCTCACCGGTCGTGCTCGAAATGGCCCGCGATCACCACGAGCGGCCGGACGGCACCGGTTACGCGCGCGGCCTGGCCGGGCCGGACGTGGGCCTTCCGGCCCGCGTTTGCGCAGTGGTCGACGTGTACGACGCCATCAGTTCGGCCCGGTCGTACCGCCCGGCAACTCCGCCGAACGAGGTTCTGCGGACGATGCACTCCGGCGCGGGCGTGCATTTCGATCCTTACACACTGTCGGTGTGGGCCAGGCTGGTGAGCCGGCTCTTGGAAGAGGATCCTAGTCGTGCCCCGTCCGGCCGTACCGGCAGGCCGGAGCCGAACGCCTGCACCGTTCCGGAAAGCGGCGTGCGCCACGTGGTGCAGGCCGGGCGGTTACGCCCCGCTTTCGACGCCGACGCTGTCTCGGCGGACGAGCGCCGCCGCCATCCGCGCTATTCCTGCCGGCTTATCGTACAAGCTGTTTTCCTCCGGCAAGGCAAACCCGGACGGGTCAACGTGGGCGAAACGGTAGACGTCGAAGTCCTTGACATCAGTCGCAGCGGGCTGCAGTTGAAGACGCGCTGGCCGTTGACCCTGAATGACCTGCTTGAAATCGAACTGCCCGCACAAAATGGAGCGGTCACCTGTCGGCGGGTCCAAGTGGTGCGGGTCCGGCAGGCCAAGGACGGCGGCTGGATAGCCGGGCTGTGCTTCGTATCCCGCGTTACGCCAATGCAGGACCTCGGCAGCGTGTGAAAGCTTAGCTGATCTTCGCAATTAGAACCGTGCGATCGTCCGCCGGCGCCCTTCCGCCCCCGAATTCGTCAACTGCCTTCAGGATTGCCTCCACCATCTGCTCCGGTGTGCGTTCACAATCCATCAAGACGTGATCCAGCCCCTCGGTGCCAAACATCTCCCCCGCCTGATCAAACGTCTCCGTTATCCCATCGGTGTAGAGGACAATTTGATCGCCCGGCATAAGCGTGATGCTTGCCTCGCGGTATTCCTCTTCCGGTACGATGCCCAGCGGCATGCCGCTGGCCTGGTTGAGCACGATCAGGTTGTCGTTGGAGCAGCGCTTCAGACGCGGCGGGCTATGGCCGGCGCAGGCGTACGTCAAGCCGCGCGTTGCAGGGTCGTAAATGCCGTAAAAAGCCGTTACGAAGTTGCTGGAGCGCGCCGTGTATATTTCGCTGAGCTGCCGATTGAGCCGTGTCAGTAACTGGCCGGCGGGGCATGGCGCGGCCGGGTAAGTGTGGGCGATGGTGTGGGTGATTGCCATCAGCACGGCGGCCGGCGTGCCGTGCCCGCTGACGTCGGCCATCAAGATGCCCCATCTGCCCTCGGGCAGAGCGAAAAAGTCGTAATAATCGCCGCCCGCCCGGCGCGAGGTCTGGTAATGAACCGCTAAGTCCATGGTCGGAATTTGTGGCAACTCGGCCGGCAACAGCGCCCGCTGCATGTCGGCTACATCCTGAAGCTCGCGATCCGCACTGTCGCATGCCTCCCGCAGCCGTTGCGACAGCACCAGGCTTTGCGTAGCGCGCCCGAACAGGTTAGTCAGCCACACGTGCTCCGGGAGATCGCGGTGTCGGAAGCCGCGCACCTTGCGTCGCAGGAAGATCACCATGTCCATCGCCACCCCGCCGTCAAACAGCGGCACAGCCATGAGTGAGCGCTGGCCGGCGAGGTATGAGGCCGCCGGGTCGTTTGCCGGGACTTCGAGGTTCTGGATGATGCGCGGCTCCTGGCCGTAGATCAGCTCGGCCAGCAGCCCGCCGCGCAGCACGGGCAAACGGTGGCGCTCCGTCCATGGATTAATTGGGTCTTTCCACTCCGTATCTCGCGTTATCCGAAACTCGGGAAACTGAAGCCCGCGCCGGCTGAGGCCGATCATCCGATCGTTCTGCAGAATGCCCGACAATCGCGAGGCGTAAGCGTGGACCATCTCCTGCGGGTCGCTTTGCCGGCTCATTTCACGCATCGTGTCGGTAATCAACTTCAGCCGGACACGCCAGTCGCGAGCGCTTGTCGCTGGGCGCAGCTTAGTTTCGATGCCACTCATCGGTCCTTTCCCGATAGTAAGGATCGTTTCGGTCTGACCTAGTATAGCCTTGCCGTCCCCGCCCGCCCAATTAGTCCAGAATGCGCGAGCTTCTCGCCAAGCTGCTCTCGCCGCCGCTGGTCAGCCCAAAGATCAGCTCACGGGGCATCTGACGCGCCAGCCACAGTAGGAATCCGTCGTAAGAGCGCGCCAGCAGCGACTCCAAATAGCCCCGCAGCACGCGCCGGTTGCCGGCCAGCAGCCGCATGAACGGCCACGGACATGTGTGCATCACATTCGCCACCCGCAACGCCCACCGCAGACTACGGCCGAACTCCGCCTCGCAGCGCTGCTCGTAGGCCCGAAGATTTGCGGCGCTCAAGTCGCCGTGGCGGATCGCCTGCGCCACGACTTCGGCCGCAATCTGTCCTGAGCGGATCGTGTACGCCAGCCCTTCTCCGCAAAAGGGATCGACGAAACCGGCCGCATCGCCCGCCAACAACATCCGCCCGCCCACCAGCACGCGCGGCACGCCACCGCGCGGGATCAAATGCCCGCGCACCGCGTTCGGAGGCGGCGGGTCTATTCCCAGGCTGGTGCAAAAAGTCCGAAGTGCGTCGTATGGCTGCCGCAGGGGAAGTGTTCCGCCGATGCCAACCGAGTAGTACCGCCCGTGATGAAACAGCCAGCCGTAGCCGCGCTTTACGACACCGAAGTGAATGTCCACCAGGTCCCGCGATTGGGCGAACGGATCCCGCTGTGGAACCGCCATGCGGCTGGTCATGCACAGCCCGCAGGCGCCGCGCCGGTCTGGGCGGCGGACGTGGCGGACCAAGTTTCCGGCCGCGCCCTGGGCGATTATGACGGTCGAGGCGGAGAAGACGCGCTCACCGGTCGTGATGAGCACGCGCTGGTCTTTACGAGTCAGACTTTTTGCAGTGGCAGTCTGGCAAACTGTCCCGGCGCGCCGCGCCATTTCCAGCAGCAGCGCATCGAAATCCTCGCGGCTCACCAGCACAGCGATGCGCCGCTCCAGCCGCACTGACGAAGCATGCCTGCGATAGTGCACGCGTGCGCCGCGGACCTGGGTGTTTATCAGCGACGGCGGTAGTTCAAAGCCGAGCTGTCGCAGGGCGGCCTCCGAAAGTGCCCCGCCGCAGGGCTTTAT
>JAGPEO010000065.1 GCA_018056925.1 Phycisphaerae bacterium | reverse complement strand
TCGCCGGTGGCGCGAACTGACCCTCTGTCGCGCCGGCCGCCAGGTCCAGGTTCTCTTCGGATTTCGCCGGCCCACCGTCGGCCCGCACCAGCGCTTCGACCAGTTCCGACAGCCGCGTCGGGCTGAACGGCTTGGGCATCACCTGCACGCCCCAACGCGCCAAGCGCTCGCGAATTTCGCCGTGATCCCACCGATTGGTCAGTACGATCACCCCGCGCCGTACGCGGCTCTGCGGCAATATGGCTTCGATCAGCTCCAGACCGTCCACGCCGGGCATGTTCACATCCGACACCAGCACGTCCACCGCCTGCGCTTCGATCAACGCCAGCGCCGCCGCCCCGTGCCGCGCTTCCAGCACTTCGTGCCCCTGGCGGCGCAGCCACATCGCGATCAGACGCAGAATGTGCGGATCGTCCTCGGCTACCAGAATTCGGCTCATCGCGCAAATGCCTCCGCCGCCTCGGTGTTCGAAACGGGCAGCTCAACGGTGAACGTCGAACCCTGGCCGGGCTCGCTCTGTAAATGGATGTCCCCGCCGTGCAGCCGGGCCACCTCGCGCGCGATCGCCAGACCCAGCCCGGTGCCCGCGACGGCCTGCACCTTGTCGTTCGAGGCCCGGTAGAATTTCTCGAAGACGTGCGCCTGGTCCTCGGGCGCGATGCCGATGCCCGTGTCCCGCACGCTGACCGCGACGCGCTGCTCGCTGGCCGTAAGCGTCACCTGTACGGTCCCGTTCTCCGGCGTGTACTTGATCGCGTTGCCGATCAAGTTCATCAGCAGCACCGATAGGCGCTGCTTGTCGCCGCGGACTTTGGGGGTTTTGGGCGGCAGCGTCAGCGTCAAGTCAATGCGCTTCTCGTCCGCCGCTCCCAGGTTGTCCTGCACCATCTGCCGTATCAGCCGTACCAGGTCCACGTCGCCCACGTCGAGGCGCGCCGTGCCCACCTCCAGTTGCGACAAACTGAGAATGTCTTCCACCAGCGACGACAGCCGGCGCGTCTCGCTCATGATGACGTTGTAGCATTCCTTGCGCGTCTGCTCGTCGTCGAACCCCGGTCGCGTCAGGGTTTCGGCATAGGCGTGAATGCTGGTCAGCGGCGTGCGCAGCTCATGCGTAACATGGTAGAGAAAGTTGTCGCGCGCCCGCTCGCTTTCCTTGAGCTGCCCAATGTCTTCAATGCTGACCAGCGTCTCGCCGCCCGCCGCCTCGTCCGACAACGGCAGCACCCGGAATCGCAGCGTGGTCTCGCTCTCTCCGGTCGTCAGCGTGTGATCGATCGCCAGTCCGGCGCTGGAACGCGCCTGCGCTCCGCTGACCGCCGCGGCCACGGCCGGCGCCCCGACCGCTTCGCCTAACGGCTGGCCCAGCACCGCCTCGCTCCGCGCTCCCAGCAGGGCCAGCGCCGAGCCGTTGGCATACGTAACCGTCTGGTCGGAGTTCACACACAGCACGCCGAAGGGCAGCCGGTCAACCATTCGTCTGAATACCGCCCCTTCAAAACGCGTCAGAATGTCGCCCGTCTGATTGGCGCGCCGCACCGTCTCCAACTGCTGCCGCGCCGCCGCGAACTCCCGGATCAGCATGTTCCAGGACTGCGCAGTGGCCCCCAGCGCATCGCCTAATGTCAGCGCCTCCAACTGCCGCTCGATGCCCGCGGCGTAGTGCTCCAGATTCTGATGCAACGCCGCCAGCGGTCGCAGGTGACCCCGCAAACGCCGATACAGGAGTACGAAGACGATCAGCGTCGTGCACGCCGCAATGGCCCAATTCCAGAACAGGTGCCGGTCGCTCGCGAAATCCCACGCCCCCGCTAATTCGATCCGCACGACGCCTTCAAGAACTCCTTCCGGAGTCCGAACGTTCGCCGCCGCGACCGTCAAGTCCTCAACCTCGGTCGCCGCCAGCGGTGGCACGGCCTGGTCCGCCAATGGCCACGCGAATCGCACCTCGCCGGCCGGTCCCGTCCATTGAATCGCGCGCACGCCCGGACGCTGGGCGAATTGCCGCAGCAGTGCGGCCGCCATGCCCGACTGCATTCCGCTGCCGACGGCGTCGGCGGTCAGGGTAGCCAGTCGCGCCGCCTCCGCCTGCCGCGCCGCCATCGTCTGCTCCTCCCAGGCGTTGCGGGCGATCAGATAGGCAGCCGCGAACCCGGTAAAAATGATCGCCACAAAGCATAACCCCACCGCTTCCGGTAAAACGCCCCGCCACACTAAATGGCGCACGCTCGCCGGTTGCTTAGGCGTGATTTCCTGTACTTGTTCTGCGCACACGGCCGGCCTGTTCTCCCTCGGCGCTTCGAGTCTTCACCGGCGCATCGGTGCTGCCCATTGAGGACTTGAAGAGAGGCGGGTCCACCGATAACTGCAATCCGCGCCATCGGCCGATGCGCGCCGATATCTACACGCCCCCGCCCATAATTGATGCACTGCGGCCGACGGCGAGCCCGCGCGCGGAAAGGTGAAGATATGCCGAGCCGGATTCAACCGGCCGCCACGAAGGCGGGATTCCCCGGAATCGTCAGTGGCTCGAGCCGAAAATATCGGCCGACAGCCCTATTCGCTGTCCGTCCGGGCCGTCCCAATTATGGGCGCTCAGCGACTCTACGATTTGCGCCGCCAGGCGAACCGCCGCTACGCCGTCCGCGGCCGAAACCGGCGGCGTCTTGCGATTCCGTACGCATGTGATGAATGCTTCCAGCTCCGCTTCCAGCGGATCGCGCGGATCGATCATCAGCGGTTCAATATGTACCAGCTTGCCGAAATCCAGTCCCGCCATCTGCGACAGGTCTTGCATGTTCCGCTCACGCGCCATTTGCAGCACGTCGAGATTCCGGTCGCGCGTCACCGCGATGCCCGCCTTCTTCTGGTAATCGAGCGAAACGTAAGCCGTTTCGCTGAAAACCCGCAGCTTGCGCTCGGTCTTCAGCGCCAAACGCGACGCCGTGAGGTTCGCGACCGCCCCGCGCCGAAAGCTGACGCGCGCGTTGGCGATGTCCTCGTGCGGCCCCAGCACGTTCACGCCCACCGCGTCCACGCGCACCACCTCGTCTCGCATCAGGTGCAGCAAAATGTCGATGTCGTGAATCATCATGTCGAACACGACGCCGATATCCGCCGAACGAAACGTGAACGGACTGATCCGATGCGTCTCAATGAACTTCGGCTGAACGCCCAGACGCTCGACTGCCTGCACCGCCGGATTAAAGCGTTCCGTGTGCCCCACCTGAACCAGAACATTGTGCCGCGCGGCCAATTCCGCGATCTGCTCGGCGTCCGCCACGTTCGGCGCCAGCGGCTTTTCAATCAGCACCGCCACGCCCGCCTCGATCAGCGGCCGCGCCACCGCCAAATGGTGTACCGTCGGAACGGCCACGCTGGCGGCCACAATATCGCCTAGTTCCGGACAAAATGCCGCTGCCCAACGCGCCCCGAGCGGCTCCGCCAACGCGCGGGCCCGTTCCACGTTCGTGTCGACGATCGCCGCCACACGGACCCCGGCCATCTGCGCATATCTCTGGGCGTGGTAGCGACCCATGTGCCCCGCACCCATCACTGCTACTGGAATCGTCTCGCTCATGCTTGTTCACCGCTCGCCGGTTCCACGGCGTGAAACCGGTTTTCAATCGCTAGGTTTTCCAACCGCTCGCGCTGTCAGCCCCGCCGGCTGTTCCGGCTTGGTAGAACCACTGTCGATCCGCCGGCAGATCGCTGCGCTCATGCTCCCGCACGCGCCCGAACTTGCCCGCGGTCAGCATGCGCCGCACGAACGCAACCAGATAGGCCACGTGTTCGTCGCGCATCAGGCCGTTGCTTTCGATCTCGTTCAGGGCGGCCGCCGTGCATAGCGGCAATTGGCTGCGGCGCCGCGCATACAGCAGCCGGGCGGCCGTGCGAAGGTTTCGAATCGATTCTTCCGGAATCTGCCAGCGCCGCATGCCCTCGGTGTTCACCCCGCGTACGGTCTGCGCGTGCCCCATCACCTTCATGTACGGTGGAACGTCGTGCACGACGCGCGTCATGCCGGCCACGTACGCATCGCGCCCGATCGTCACAAAGTGGTGCATCGCTGCCACCCCGCCCACCACGACGCGATCCTCAATGCGCACGTGCCCCGCGATCTGCACGTTGTTGGCAATCAGCAAGTGATTGCCGAGGTGGCTGTCGTGCGCCACGTGTACCCCGACCATCAGCAGGTTGTGATCGCCGATGCGCGTCACGCCCCCGCTGAGGCGGTCGATCTCCGTCCCGCGATGGGCAGTGACGTGCTCGCGAAAAGCATTGTGGCTGCCCACCACCAGACGTGTAGGGCCGCCCTTGTACTTAAGATCCTGCGGCGCGCCGCCCAGCACGCAGTGCGGATAAAAAAGGTTGCAGGCGCCGAATTCCGACGGCCCCAGCAACGTCACGTGCGCCATTAACTCGCACCCGTCGCCCAGTACGACGCCCGCCCCAACCACGCAGTACGGTCCAATCTTGACTTCCTGCCCGAGTGTCGCTTGAGGGTCAACTACCGCGGTCGGATGGATTTGGGTCATAACTCACGTCTAGCTCGGGTCCGCGTCGACCAGCATGAAGCGGATGTTCGCCTCCGCCGCCAGTTCCGACGCCACCCGCGCTTGGCAGAAAACCTCCCCGCTCCTCGATTTCACCCGGATGGCCTGCGCTTCCAGCATCAACTGGTCACCCGGGACCACCGGCCGGCGAAACTTCACTCCCTCCAAACTTAGCAGCACGGCCACTTTTCCCGTGTGCTCGAGTTTCTGCGATAGTAGCAGGCCACCTAGCTGAGCCATGGCCTCGATAATCAGCACCCCCGGCATGATCGGCTTGCGCGGGTAATGCCCCTGGAAGAAGGGCTCATTTATGCTCACGTTCTTTACGCCGATGGCCCGGCGATCACCTTCTACTTCAATCACGCGGTCCACCAGCAGCATCGGATAGCGGTGCGGCAGGATGCGCTGGATGGCTTCAATGTCGAGCCGCGGGGCTCGGCTGAGCGTCTCCTGCGCCGCCTGGTTGGCGTGCTGCTCCAGGATGCGCCGCACCAGTTCGTGATTCAGGTGGTGCCCCGAGCGCCGCGCGAAGATACGCCCGCAAACAAACCCGCCCGACAGCATCAGATCGCCGATCAAATCCAGCACTTTGTGCCGCACGCACTCGTCGGCGAAGCGGTAACTGTTCTCGATCGGCCCATCTGCTCCGATTACCAGCACGTCCTGGTACGTTAGATGCTGCCCCAGCCCGGCCTCCCGTAGTTGGCGCGCCTCTTCCTCCAGCACGAAGGTCCGCGACGGAGCGATCTCCGTCAGGAAGCGATCGCGGTCAAGCACGAAATGGCAAGTCTGCCGCCCGACCGGGTTCTCGTGCCCGTAGTCCAACTCGTAGTAAATGTCGAGCTGCTCGCCGCTGCCCGGCCAGGCCACCAGTTCTGAGTCTCCGTCGCTGACCCGCGCCGGATGCAGCACGTGCAGGTACTTGCGGTCCGCCTCCTGCGGTACGGCCCCGGCCGAGATCAGCGATTCGGTGAACAGCAGGCAACTGCCATCGCCCGAAGGCAACTCGGCGTTATCCAGCTCAACCTCAACATTGTCGATCGCCAAGGCCCGCAAAGCGGCCAGGCAGTGCTCGACAGTTTCGATCGTGACAGTCCCGTTTTTGAGCGACGTGCGGCGGGCGCGCTTCGATAAATTGTCGATACGCGCCGCAACGCGCACCGGATCGGGCCCGTCCGTGCGAACAAAAGTAATCCCCGTCCCCACCGGGGCCGGCTTGAAGCGCACGCGCACCGGGAACCCGGTGAACAGGCCGCGCCCAGTCAGCTCAACTTCCCGCTCTATCGTCTGCTGCTGATTCAAGCCGTTCCACTCGTCGCATCAGCTCCCGCACCTGTTCGATCATCTTTGGGAGGCGCCGCACGCCGATCTCCTGCCGCCCGAACTGCCATTGCGCCCGCGCGGGAATACCGCGGTAAATGGCATCCGCCGCAAGATCAGTCATGACGGCCGACTTGGCCGCCACCTGCACGCGGTCTCCGACGCGCATGTGGTCGATCACACCCACCTGGCCGCCGAACACAACGTGCCGCCCCAGCACGGTCGATCCAGAAATCCCGCACTGGGCGACAATTATGCAGCCTTCGCCGACCACCACATTATGTCCCACCTGAACCAGGTTATCAATCTTCGTCCCCCGGCCGATGCACGTGGCCCCGGTTCGCGCCCTGTCTATGCAGCTCGCCGCCCCAATCTCGACATCATCCTCAATGACCACCGTCCCCATCTGGGGAATCTTACGGTGCTGGCCGCCACGCTGCAGATAACCAAAACCGTCCGCGCCGATCGTGGCATGGGGGTGAATAATCACGCGCTCGCCGATCGTCACACGTTCGCGCACCACCACGTTCGGCCATAAGACGCAATCGGATCCAATGACCACGTCCGACCCAATCCGCACGCCCGCGTGCAGTTGCGTCCGCGGCCCGATGCGGCTGCGCGCTCCGATCGTCACCAACGGCCCGATTGCCGCGCCTTCAACCTGTGCATCAGGCGCGACAACCGCGCTCTCGTGAACGCCGGCCGGCACGACGTCGACCGGCGGCCCAAGCCAGCTCAGCAGGTCGCATAGCACAAGCTCCGGATCGCGCACGCGGATCGCGGTGCGCCCGGCCGGCGCCTCGCAATCCAAAGGCATCAGCACCGCGCCCGCGGCCGACTGCGCCAAGCGCGGCAGCAATTGCTTGGAGGCGATCCATGAGAGCATGTGCGGCCCGGCCTCTTCCAGCGTGCCAATGCCGCGGATGACCAGCCCGGCGTCGCCGTGCACATCGCCCCCAACGCGCTGCGCCAGTTCGCCAACGGTGATCGCGATCTCGCCCGCCATCTGCCTCAGCCCGCCTCGCTACCCCCGGCCTTGATCCTTCCTTCCTTCGATCCCTTGGACTCACGGCATCTGCAAATCCGGCACGCGCGGCCTGGACCGGAAGTCAGCGTTCAGTTTGCCCAAAACCGCCTCCGTGATATCAACGGTGTCCCGGGCGTAGATCACCTTGCGCGATCGCATCTGCGACTGAACGTCGTCCGGGTCGCTGACCGGCTGATACTCATCACGATAAAGCACCAGGTCATATCCGGCATTCTCGGCGATGCTCTGCGTGGCCGCCAGAATGTCGCGATAAATGCGGTCCGTGACCAGCGCTACTTCGCGCGTCATGTTCGCCTGCTGAAACTCAAACCACGTCTTGTGGCTGATCCGCGACTCGAGCACCTCGGACATCTTCTTCACGTACGCCGGGTCATCGCGATCCATCTTGTCCAACGTGGCCTCGAGCATGTCGGACTTCTGCTTGCGCTCCTCGTTCTCGCGCTGCAGCCGGTCCTGGAGAACCTTCAGTTCATCCTGGGCCGATTTCATCCGCTCGTATTCGTTGAATAACCGGCCGATGTCCACCACCGCCACGCAGCAGCCCGTCTGTGCTCTCCCCTGCGCGTGCAGCCCGCCGGCCAGCCCAAAGACGACCAGTGCCGCGCCCGCCCCAACCAACAAACCTGTCCGCCATCCCTTGCTCATGCTCGACTCCAAGCTCCAAAAAGCGAAAAAAACGCGCGGCCGCGCCGGGACCCGCGCCGGCCCCTATTGTCGCCGGGCCTTCTGTTGCCACAAGAGCGCGAGTTGAACAGATCCGTTGGCGGGTGTCCTGGCCGGTGCTGAAACGAACGCGATGCGCGCGGAAGCGCTGCCCCCAAAGTCGTGATATCACACTGAAACGAGCCTGATTGGAACGCCACTCAGGCGGGCGTGAGCTCGCACTTTGAGGCACATGCCGCTTTTTCCGGCGGTTGAACGGCGATGGTGCCCGGTTTGGTGACCGGCACCGTGCCGTACTTGGCGGCCACTTTACGAATCATCTCGTCGCGATAAGTGCTGGTCCAACTACACGCCGGGATCATTTTTATCTGACCGTCGGAAACATCCTCGTAGGCGTAGCACGAGCGGCAGTTCTCGATGCGGGCCGCGTCGATCTCGTGATATTCCTCAAACGGTATGACGGCCACGCGGAGAATCCGCGAGAGATTGAAGTACTGCCGGGCTAAATCGCCGGCGCGCCGCCCGCGCAGAAGGCCGCCCAGGAACTTCAGCAAAACCACAACCGGGTTCCCGCGGAACGCCTTGCGAATAGCAAGCCCACGCACCACCAGCGGCAGGAACATCCGCGCCGCCAGCCACTTGGCACGCCAGCGGTCGATGCGGCTGGCCGGGTTGAGACGCGCCACGATCGGCTGCGTCTGCTTGGCGCGCTTGAATACTTCCTGTGCAACCCGGCTGAATGGCATTTTCAGGAAATGATTGATGCTGACGTAGCGCTGGCCATCCGAAGCGAGCAGCGTCATCGTTTCGCAATCCGGGTGTACGCCGGCGAACATCAGCGACTCCGACGTGCTGCGGCCGGTCAGGAATGTGTACAGCGGCCGCAACTCCTGGATGAAGCCTGCCGGGACGAACTCCACCTGGCCGCCGGGGATGCTCTCTTCGACCATCGCCTCGGCGTCCTCACGCGTGGTTTGCACCTGCGTCTTGAACCGGCCCTCCTCCCAGGTTTCCGCCAGCGGCAGCAGCGCCAGTTGCTCAATCACGCGATTGTTCTCGTGGCAGCATTCGACCAAATCCGCGATCCACTTGTCATTTATGCCGCGAGCTGCACAGCACAGGATGGTGTGCTTGATGCGGCTATACTTGGCGAGGTTCGCCAGCCCTTTTAGCTTCTTTTCGCAAGCACCCGGGCCGCCGCGCATGCACCCATAGATTTCCGGACTCCGCCCATCCAGGCCGAACCGCAAACGCACGCGGGCCTCGCAGAGTTCCTTGCAGTATTCCTCATCCGCCAGGCGCAGGCCGTTGGTGATGACGCTCATCTTGAGCCCATACGTGCGGCCGAGCTTGACCATGTCGAGCAGGTCGTGGCGCACGGTCGGCTCGCCGCCGATGAGCTGCACCAGCGGCTTGGGATCGAGGTGGCAGAGAGCCTGGAAAATTTTCTCGAAGTAGGCCAGCGGCGGGTTGTATTCAAAACCCATACCGCGGATGTTGGCGATGCAGATTGGGCAACCCATGTTGCAGCGGTTGGTGATGTCGATCAGGACGATCGTCGGATTATGCGGCTTACGGCACTCCGTGCAGCGCAGGTTGCAGTTTTTCTTCGGGTCCTCGTAGCCCCAGAAATCACGCTTGCGTTGCCAGCGCGCCTCATCGGAGGCAACCATCGATTCGTTATCTCCGCAGGTGGGACAGTGCTTCAGGAGGTACACGTGTCCATCGTGTTTGACGTGTTCGCACGGTACGAGCGTCCGACAGTGCTTGCAAAATGCGCGATTGGCCTGCTCCATGCCGACTCTCCGATTGGGGCAACGCTTCTGGACGGACTGATTGCCGCGCCTTGTGAAATGATAACGCAATTCCGGGCGCGCGAAGCGGGAGAAATGCGCCGGCCGAGATTTTCTCCAAACCAAAACCGCCTCTGCTGCTCCGAATTTGTGCGACCGCCCCCCGACCGGATGCACGGAGCCAACAATGCGCGTTATCGAATCAAAAGTGTCCGGTTGCGCCGTAGGCGAGCGGACGCTGGTAGATCGGATGCGGCCGGGCCGGCCTTCGATCTCCGTTTTCAATCCTCTTTTCCGTGACCTGCGTTGCCGCGCTGCCGCCCGCAGTCTCCTTGTGTACGCCGTCGAACGGGTCACAATTTGAGCAAAGGGTACTAAAATGACCCAGTGGCCACGCGCCTTTTCGGCGTTGGGCCGTTCTGCTGGCGCCAGGCGAGCCTGGCTGCTGCCGTCCGATTTCGGCCGGCAGGCCCAAAGTGAGCGCTCCATGAAACGAGTGGCAATCCTCGCCTCGCCCGACAAACCGGCGGCGGTTCAAACGCTCGGTCGAATGCAGCAATGGCTGCGCGGGCGGGCACAGGTGGTTTTTGCCGGACTGACATATGACGGGCGGCAAGCTTTGCCGCACCGCCCCGAGTTGCTCTTCAGTCTCGGCGGCGACGGAACGCTCATTTCGGCCGCCCACAGCTTGGGCGAGCAGCAACTCCCGATCGTCGGCGTCAATCTCGGCAAGCTCGGCTACCTGGCCGAGTTCACCATGGAGGAGCTCGAGCGGGAAGGAGACTTTCTCTTCGACGGCGTGCTGCCGCTGACGCGCCGCATAATGATGGAAGTGGTCCTGGAACGCCGTGAACAACCGGTGTTCCGCACGCTCGCGATCAACGATTGCGTGGTTCTGGCCGGGCCGCCATTCCACATGATTGAGGTGGCGGTCACTGTGGATGGCGACGAGGTCACCCATGTTCGCGGCGATGGTCTGATCGTCGCCACGCCGTCCGGCTCGACCGCTCACAACCTGGCCGCGGGCGGCCCGATACTCGAACCGACCGGCGCGGCTTTCATCCTCACGCCCATTTGCCCGCAGGCGCTGACGTTCCGCCCGCTGGTAATGGACGCGCGCCGCCGAATAACGATTGAAATCGTTCAGGCGAACCCCGGCACGGCGATCGCCGCTGACGGGCGCGTTATGCCGTTCGATGGACGCGATCGCATCGCCATCACGCGCTACTCAGCCGATTTCCTGCTGGTGCGCAACCCGAAGCGCTCCGAATGGTCCGCCCTGCGGCGCAAACTGCGCTGGGGCGAGGGGCCCAACGTGCACTGAAAAACAGCCGCCAATGCAAACCCAACCTACCGCGAGCTCTAAACCGGCAAGCGCGAAAGTGCGCCGCGTCACAACCATACTCCTGGCAATTGTGGCGGCTTCCAGCGCCGGCGGGGCGCTCCTGTGGTGGCATGCCGGGCAATGGCCGCGGCGCTTCGCCATCGTCGATGCCGGCCGGCTCTACCGCAGCGGGGAGGTCACTCCGCAGCACCTGGCCAGACTCCACCACGAGTACGGCATTCGCCGCGTCATCTCCCTGCTTGACCCGACCGCCGCAGTCACGCGCGCCGAGCGGGAGGCCGCCCAGACGCTCGGCCTCGAATGGCACAACGTCCCACTGCCCGGCGACGGCGCCAGCACTCCGCGGCAGCGCGACCTGTTGCGGGCGCTACTCGTGCAGCCCGATTCTCCGCCAACGCTCGTACATTGCGCCGCGGGTGTGAATCGCACCGGGCTGGCCGTCGGAATGTACCGGCTACATTGCCAGGGCTGGTCGCTCGCGCAAGTTATGGCCGAACTACGCGCTAACGATTTCGAAGACCTGCCCAAGCACCAAAATCTGCGCGACGCCCTGCAGGCTGAGGCGCAGCTTGCCGAGCTGGCGGCGGCTCCGGCCGCGCACCTTCCGGACGCCGAAGTCCCTGGATTGCCTGAACCCTGAATTCGGCCTGAGACGCCCCGCTCAGGGCACTTCTACGTGGTCGAGAACGTGCCGCACAACGTCCTCGCTGGTTTTTTCTTCGGCCTCGGCCTCGTAACTGACGATGATCCGGTGCCGCAGAACGTCGGGGGCGATGTCTTTCACGTCCTGCGGCGTCACGTAGCCGCGGCCGGCCAAAAAGGCCATGGCCCGCGCGCCCATCGCCAGATAGATCGTGGCGCGCGGCGAAGCGCCGTACTCGATCCACTCGGCGATCTTGAGCTTGAAATCCGCCGGGCGCCGCGTGGCCTGCACCAGGGCCACGATGTAGTCCTTGATCTTGTCATCCATGTAAATTTCGTCGAGCACCTTGCGGGCGGAGAAGATGCGCTCAGGCTCCATGACCGGCTCGACCGCCGGTGCGCTGCGGTGCGTCGCCATCCGGTCGAGTATCTGGCGCTCTTCGGGCGCCGCCGGATAGTCGACCAACAGCTTCAACATGAAGCGGTCCACCTGGGCTTCGGGCAACGGGTAGGTGCCCTCCTGCTCAATCGGGTTCTGTGTTGCCAGAACCAGGAACGGACGTTCGAGCGGAAACGTTTCGCCGCCAATCGTGACCTGCCGTTCCTGCATGGCTTCCAGCAGCGCGCTTTGCACCTTGGCCGGTGCGCGGTTGACCTCGTCGGCCAAAATCAGGTTCGAGAAAATCGGCCCCTTCTTAACGGCGAAAGTGCCCTGCTGCGGCTGAAAGACCATCGTGCCGAGAATATCGGCCGGCAGCAGATCAGGCGTAAACTGGATGCGCTGGAACTTGGTGCTAATGGCCCGCGCGAGACACGCGACCGCGGTCGTTTTGGCCAGGCCCGGCACGCCTTCAAGCAAAATATGGCCGTCCGCGAGCAACCCGACCAGCATTTTCTTCAACAGGTTATCCTGCCCCACGATCACCCGCCGGATCTCCGCCAGCAGCCTTTCGAAGCTTTCATGGTGCTGACGGACCAATTCGCCCACCTGTTGAACCTCAACGTGCGTAACAGCCATTTGCTCTCCTGTCGCGGCCCGCAGGCTACCGTGCGCGGCTGACCGAAAAAAGGTAATCCGGGCGCTGAGAAAATCAAATCGGCGGTCGATTGAGGTCGCCGCCTGCTGTTGCGTTAGACGATTGGCGAAGGGAAAACCGACAAAAAAAGCCGGCGCACGCCGTGCGCCGGCCTTTGTGAGGAGGTTCTGTTAAGTGCGCCGCTCGGTTCTGGCCGCACGCTGGGGCGGCCCGCTTACGCACCCGCGGGTTGGGCCGCTCGGATATTCAGGTCGCGCGACGCCTCGGTGAGCTTGCGGTCTTCGTCTTTTTCCTCGCGCAAGGTTTCCTTCAGCACATCGACGACGTCCTGGTACCCGAGTTCCTCGGCCCACGTACAGAGCGTTCCATAGGTGGCGATCTCGTAGTGCTCGATTTTCTGGGCGGCCTCGACTAGCAGGGCGTCCATGACTTCTGGATCGGCGTCCTCGCCCATGATGGTCGCGGCTTCCTCAATCAGCCCGGCCATCCCGTCGCATTTGCGATTTTTTGGCTTGACGTTAAGCATCTGAAAGATGCGTTCGAGCCGCGAGATTTGGTTCTTGGTTTCGTCGGCGTGCTTTTGAAATCCGTCCCGCAACTTCTCGTCCGTGGCGGCCTTAGTGAACCGCGGCAGCGCCTTCGAAAGCTGCTTTTCCGCGTGCAAAATGTCTTCCAATTCATGTATGAATGCGTCGCGAAGGTTTTCCATCGGCATGGCTGTACTCCTCGGTCTGATACCGAATTCCCATGATTCAACGGCCCGGATTATTCCCGCCACGGCTGACGAGGCACTGAATTCCGCACGAAGCACGCGTAACGCCCCCAAACCTCGCCCCGCAGCGATGTTTTGAGCCGCTCACGCCACCGCATCGCCAGGAAATGTGCCCCGGCAGCTCAAGCCGTAGCACGTTTCATCGCACCCGATAAACTGCCCGCATGCCGGAAACCCCCGAAAACGTGCCGGTGCGTTGTCCCGCGACGCCTGCGTTCCTCTGCCTCAAACGTTGCATCGACGCCTACCTCGCCTTCGTTGCGCTTCTCGCCGCAGCCCCCCTCCTGCTTCTGATCGCCTGGCTCATCCGCCGCGAGAGTCCCGGCCCTGCGCTCTTCCGCCAACTGCGGGCCGGCCGCAACGGCCGCCCGTTCACGCTGCTAAAGTTTCGCACCATGCGCAGCGACGCCGACCCGTACGGCGACTCGCCGCAAAGCGGCAGCGACCCACGCATCACCCGCATTGGGCGCATCCTGCGCGAAACCAGCCTGGATGAACTGCCGCAACTCATCAACGTTCTCCGCGGCGAAATGTCGCTGGTCGGCCCGCGTCCGCTCTATCTGCAGCAAATGCGCGAATGGAATACCCGCCAAAAAGCGCGTCTGCTGGTCAAGCCGGGCCTGACCGGGCTGGCCCAA
>JAGPEO010000064.1 GCA_018056925.1 Phycisphaerae bacterium | reverse complement strand
GGCGCATCTCTTCAGCCGCCGTGCGCAACATGCGCTCCAGCTCCAACGTCTCGCGGATATGACCGCTCACTTCACCGACCAGGCGCTCACGCGCAGCGCGCAGCTGGGTGTCCCGGTACAGCCGTCCGCTTTCCAGCGCCACACTCAATTGCTCGGCCAGGGTTTGCAACAACGCCATTTCCGCCGACGTCCACATCGCACCGCCGGGCTTGCGGCCGTCAAGGACACCGATTACCTGATCTCGTACCTTGAGCGGCAAAGCAATCGCACTCGGATCCGTCTCATCCGTGACAATCTGTCCCGTTTGCAATGCTGCCGCCATGCGCGGCTCCCAAACGGCGGCGGGACGGACACCCGTCGCATCGCTCACATAAGCCGGCTCCGCGCTCTGCCGTGCCAGCTCCTGCCAGGCCTCCCGCACGCGCGCCGCGTACAGATGACGCTCAGCCGACACGCTTTCCTCCAATTGACGCAGCAGATCAGCATTATTGATGGCCACGGCCACTTGATCGGCAATGGCCTGAAGGATGCTGACGTCTTCCCGCGTAAAAGCCTGTGGAGTTTTGCTTTGCACATCCAGAGCGCCCAGGACTTTATTGCGCACGCGCAAGGGCAACACGATCTCGGAGCGCGTTTCCGGCAGGTCAGGGTTGTTGAGGAAAGCGGCGTCCTGCCCCACATCCTGCGCGATCCGCACCTCGCCGCGCGCTACAGCGGCTCCCACGATGCCCTCCGTCCCGATGGAGAGACGATGACCGCGCGCCATCATCCGCTTTCCCCCCTCGCTGGACGCCGCCTGGAGCACCGCCCAGGTTTCCGTAGAATCCACGAGAAAGATTCCAGTGTGATAAAAACCGAATTGCTCGCTGATAACGTCCGTTACCCGCATCAACAACGATGGAGTGTCCTGCCGCACCGCCGCCATGGCTGCCGCGATGGCGGTCGTAGCGCCCAGGTAGCTCGTCCGGCGCCCCAACTCGTCGGTGCGTTGGGCGACCAAAGCCTCGAGCTGCTCACGGCGCGTCTCCAATTCCAGGTTGGATTGACGCACACGAGTCAGAGATCCACGCAATTCCCGCAATGTCTGGTCAAGAGGCCCCACGATGAGCAACAGGCTCATCGTCAACACAGCCCAGGTAGAGATGTCCGAGATGAAAAAGACCTGAGGCAGGGATACCCCCAACGCTCTGAGAACAGTCACTCCCAAATAAGCCGCACTGCTGAGCACCGACACGGTCAGCGCGGCCCCAAACCCCAATAACAGCCCGGCAATCGCTACCAGGCTTGCGCTGACAGCGACAAAGGGGTTGCCGTTCGTGCTCACTGCACCCGCTCCGGTAACGACAAGCCAAGATGTCGCCACCAACAACAGGCTGCCTTCGCGCACCCGGCCCTTTTGCAACAACAGTTTGGAAGCCAGCGCCACCAGAAACAAAAACCCAAACGCGATGCAGGAGGCCACTTTTGCCGTAAAAAACAGGAGTGCCATGCACACGCCAAAAACGATCGCCACGAACATTCCCCCCAACAGGGAATTCAACAGACGGGCAACCCGCGTTTTCTCCTCATCGCCCTCAAAGACAGGCGCGGCCAGGAATGCTTTCAGCCGATCCCTAAACCCCTTGTGCTCGCTCATTCCGCTGTCTCCTGAGTTTCGTCGGGCACCCCCAGGTGCACGACCAGCCGTTCCAGACCCAGTCGCGTGCGCAATTCTTCAGCCGCAATGCGCAACATCCGTTCCAGATCCAGCGTCTCACGGATGCGTGCAGTGATCTCACCGACCAGACGTTCCTGCTGCGCCCGGCTTTGGCTTTCCTGATACAGGCGCGCGCTTTCCAAAGCCATACTCAGCTGCTCGGTGATGGAAGCCACCACCGCCAATTCCTCCGGACCCCAGGCAGCCGCGTCCTGCGGCTTGCGCAATCGCACCAGGCCCACAAGTTGCTCGCGGATCTGCAAGGGCAAGGCCACCGTCAGCGGATCCTCGCGGATGGGCTGCGCGAAGGAAATCCCCGTGGACGCCAGCGGCGGCGCTTCAAGCGGATGCACTCCCGCAGGGTCACACCGATAGCCACGTTCCGTACGCGCGCGCAGCGTCTCCAGCCACGCCTGTTGGGTCAAATTGCCATAGGCGCGACGCTCTGCTTCAAGCGCTTCTTGCGCCTGCGTAAAGAGCCGGGCATTATCGAGCGCCACCGCCACCTGATCGGCCATGATCTGCAAAACGGCAATAACGCTCTCGTCGAAAGCCGCCGACTGGTCGCTCTGCACGGAGATGGCCCCCAGCACCCGTCCACGCGAGCGCAGCGGCAACGCCGCCTCCGAGCGCGTGTCCGGCAATTCCGACGTCGCCAGGCGCACCGCGTCTTCCCCCACCTCCAAAGCGATACGCGGTTGGGCATGAGCAATGCTCCAACCAATCATGCCTTCGCCGATGCGAATGCGGTGTTGCCGGGCCAACATGCGGCGGCCGGCCTCGCCCGTACCGGCGCGCAAGATCGCCCACTCGTGCACGTCATCCGCCAGAAACAAGCCGACGTAATACAGGTTAAAACTCTCCCGAATGAGCTCCACGACCTGCTCCAACAGCAGTTCCACATCCAGAATCTGGTTCACGACGCGCGCCACCTCCGCCGTACCGGCGAGGTAAGTAGAGCGGCGCGTCAGATCGCGGGTGCGTTCGGCGACCTGCGTCTCAAGGGACGCAATCAAGTCGCGCAACCGCGCCGTCATTTGATTGAAGGACTGAGCCAGCATCCCCGCCTCATCCTGCCGTCGCACGTCCACCTGCAAGTCCAGCTTGCCCGCAGCGATTTCCTGCGCTGCGACTGCCAGACGGTTGATAGGGCCAGCAATAGACCGCGCCAGCAAGATGCTGAGGCCAATCACCACCAACAAAATCAACGCGCCGACGCCGGCAAGCGTGCGCAACATATCGGTGCGACCGCCGTCCAGCACCTTCTGGTACGCGAGAATCTCGTCCTCATAAGCGGTGACGCCGATGAGCCAGTCCCACGGCTCATAATAGACAAAGCGGCTGATGCGAACGTAGGGTCGCTCTTCATCGGGAGTCTGCCAGCGGTAGGATAAAGTGCCGATCTCACCCGGCTGTAACGCGAGTCCGGCATCAATGAGCTCCCGCGCGATGTAGCGCCCATCGGAATTGGGAGTATCCCACATGTTGACCCCATCCAATTGTCCCCCCTCAGAAACGATGTAAACGCCTCGCTCCTCGCCTGCCGCTCCCAACACGAAAGCGTAGCCGGAATCGCCGACCCTGGTGTTCAAAATTGCCTGACGCAACGACTCCACGGCCTCGCGCTTGACACCCACGTAGAGCATCCCAATGAGGTTCCCCAATTCATCATAAATCGGCTCATAGGCCGCCAGGTACCAATCGCCGAACACATACACGCTGCCGCGGTAAGTCTCGCCGCGCAACACCGCCGCAATCACGGGGTTGGAAGTGCCATCAGGGTTGACGGCGGGGATGTACGTGCCGATCGCGCGGCGTCCATCCGGGGTCAGAACGTTAGTCGCTACCCGGAGCATGTCTCCAGCACCATTGATCCGCTGAAAAATGGCCGCCGTGCCGCCCACCAGGTCTACAATGTCATCTACTACGGGAGTACGGACTTCAGGATTGGCGTTTTCGCCCAGCCACTCCCCGCCGACCAACATCTGCGGCAGCCGCACGGGCACTGCCTGAAGCGTGTACTGATTCACCGCAGTCCAGGCAGTCGTCCTTTCCGTAGAGGACTCCGCCGATCCCGCCTGTTCCAGAACATACCGCGCCGTGTTCAGATTCGCGTTGACTTGCCGCTGCACCGTCTCATCTTGCGCGCGCACCATGTTATAGATGCCCAACGCAATATCGCCCAGGTCATTCAAAGCCAGCCTGGCGGCCTCCTGGTCCACCCGCTGGCTGAACACACCGCTTTGCCAGGAAGCGATGCTCCACAAGGCCAGCGCCATGATGAACACCCCTCCCACGCTCAGCAGACCGATCTTGGCACCGATCCGCAAGTCACGCCAATTGGACATGGGTTATCTCCTTACCTTACCCGGCCATGCCAGAGCCTGTAACAGCGGGCCAGGCTCACGCATCTTTCTGAGCTCCTGAGGCGCCGGTGATCCATTCGGGCCCCATGTAGACTTCCGCGGCCTCTAATGCCAGGGCGCGCTGCAATTCCTGCGCCGCCGTGCGCAAGATGGTGTCCACATCCAACGTGCTGCGGATGTGAGCAGTGATGTCTCCCAACAAGCGCTCGTTAGCGGCCCGGCGGCGGGTGTCCTCATACAGCCGGGCGCTTTCCAGCGTCACGCCCAACCGCTCGGCCAGGACGTTGACCAGGTGCAATTCCTGCGCAGTCCAGGTGCCCCGTGCCTCAGGCTTGCTGAGGCGCACCACGCCAATCACGGCATCGCGCGACTTGAGTGGCACCGCCAGGTTTTGCGCATCCAGCTGTACGGGATTGCCTGAACGCACCGCCTGCGCCATGTCCGGCTGCCAATCCGCCTCCAAATTCAGGATTCGACCGTCGGACAACCCGACAAAACCGCGTTTTTCGCGCCCCGCCTGCTCCCAGGCAGCACGGGTCGCCGCTCCAGAGGCCACACGCAACGCCTCCAGCACCGATTGGGTTTCGGCGTACAGACGCGCGTTGTCAATCACCACCGCGAGCTGATCGGCCATCACCTGCAAGACTGCCACCGCCGACTCGTCAAAGGCGTTGAACTTGTCGTCCTGCACCGTCAGAGCGCCGATGACCCGCCCGCGCGACCGCAATGGAATCGCCGCTTCGGAGCGCGTCTCCGGCAGCTCCGGCGTGATTTTGCGGACGGCATCAGAAGTGGCCTGTGCGGCGATGCGCGCCTCCGAATTGGCAACCGCCCAGCCAATCATGCCTTCGCCGACGCGCAACCGGTGTCCACGCTCCAACATGATGCGCCCGGCCTCCCCGGTGCCCGCCCGCAATACGGCCCACTCCCCGCCCGCGTCCACCAGAAACAGGCCCACGTAGTACAGCTGAAAGCGCTCGCGGATGATTTCCACCGACTGCGTGAGCAGCTGCTCCACATCCAAAATCGCGGTCGCGGCGCGACTCACTTCGGCCGCGGCGAGCAGGTAAGCCGAGCGCCGTTCCAAATCGCGGGTACGGTCGGCAATGCGCGCCTCGAGGTCCGCATACGAGCCGGCCAACTCCTCAGCCATGTGGTTGAAGGTCTGCGCCAGGACGCTCAATTCGTCCCTGCCGGCTACCGGAATCGTTGCGCGCAGCTCCCCCCGCCCAAAAGCCTCCGCGCCGGCCCGCAGCTCGGCCACCGGGCGCGAAAGGCTGCGTTCGACCGCCAGGGCCACAAGCCCGGAGATCAGCAACGCCGTGGCTATCACTCCGATGATCAGAACGAGCCGCTGTTGCGATTGCGCTGCCAATTCCGCGCTCGAGGCAGCCAGCTGCTGATGACTTTGGGTCACAACGCGCTCGATCTGCACGCCGATGTCATTGCCCAGGCGCTGGGATTGGAATTCCAGCGAGGCCACGCGCGAGGCGTCTCCTGCCGCCCGCGCAGCCTGGATTTCCTGAATCAACGTCGCATACTGCTGCAAATTGTCCAGCAGCTGCCGGAGCTGTTGCTGCTGCGCTGGGTCCGCCAGCAAGGCCTGCGCCTGGGTGAGATAGTCCAGGGCTCGCGTCACATCATCGGCGGCCTCATAGGGCGCCGGAACGGCATCGCGGAGATACCGCAGCAGGTTGGCGCGGGAGGAAGCCACGCGCACTGCCGCGCTCAACAACAGACGCTCCGCCTGCGCGTTCACCTCGACCACCTGTTGCAGCTGGGCATTGAGGCTGTTATGATCGAAGATGAACACCGGCAGCAAAATCGCCACCAGCAGGATCAACGTCACAAAACTGCCAAAGACCCGCTGGCGAACCGACAAGCGGCGCAGAAAATTAGTCATACTCCCACCCCAACACCTACTTAGACGTTGCCGCTTCCCAGATGGCGTTCGTATAGACCTCTTCGGGCGGCACCGCGGCCTCCAAAACGCCATACCGCTGCAAGGTATCAACGACCCGCAACACATCGGCGCGATCCGTATATCCCACCGGACGGATTTCGGAGACCTTAACCAGTAAGGAGATCTCCCGCATCATGGCGAGCTGATGTTCCAGCGTCTGCATCCCGCTGAGGTCATACTTCAACACCACCTCCGCCGCCTCTTCGGGATTGGCAATGGCGTATTCCCATCCGCGCAGGGAGGCGCGCACCATGCGCACGCACAGATCTGGATCCTGCTCCACCAGCGCCCTGGACGTGAAGAGCGTGTCCCCCGGAAAGTCCAGGCCGTAATCTGCATAGTCAATGACATTCAGGTCATTGGCCGCTACGCCGCTCTCCAGCACGGTGTGATACTCGTTGTAGATCATCGCCGAGGCCACATCCAGCTCGCGGGAAAGGAAGGTGTCCATGCTGAACCCCTGCGAGACGAGGGTGTACTGGTCAGAGGCGATCCCCTGCTGCGCCATCAACGCGCGGAACTGCGCTTCCCAGCTTCCCAACCACACCCCCACCCGTTTGCCCACAAAATCGGCCGGTTCTTGGATCCCCGAATCACGGAAAGCCAGCAACAGCAGCCCATTCTTCTGTTGGATCTGCGCGATACTGATGAGCGATTGCCCCTGCTGGATCGCCACCGTCAGATCGGCGAGCATGGTAGTGCCAAAATCGGCCGTGCCGCCCCCCACCGCCGTCGCGGGATAAATATCCGGCCCCCCAGGACGGATGGTCACATCCAATCCCTCTTCGGTATACCACCCCTTGTCCAGAGCCACGTAATAGCCCGCAAACTGGGCCTGGGGAAGCCATTGCAGTTGCAAGGTCACCGGACGGGGCGTCTCCACCTCCGCGACTGGCTGCCCGGTCGCTGTACAGGCGCTCAACCATCCCAGCACCAGGATGGCCAACATCCCCTGTCTGAAAAGCGCCGTATTTTTCATGGCTGCTCCTTTCTTAACATCGCCATCCCGCCTTACCTACTGGAGTTCCTCCGCTGCCGGAGGTGTGCCCACGCGCAATTCCACGCGCTCCAGGCCCAATACCTGCTGCAACTCATGCACCGCCGCTTGCAAGACCGCGTCCATGTCCAGCTGCTCGCGGATGCGCGCCGTCGCCTCGCTGATGAGACGCTCCTGCGCCGCCTGCTGTTGGGTCGCCTGATACAGACGGGCGCTTTCCAGCGACAACGTCACCTGCTCGGCAATCTGTTCCAGAAGCTCCAGCGTCTCCGGCGGGACCTCTTCGGCCTCGAACCGCACATCCAGCACGCCGATGGTTTGCTCGCGCAGGCGCAAGGGCAAAGCGATGGCCGCGCGCGGCGCCTCCGTGACCGCCTCGCCTTCCGCCGACAGGCCATAGCGCGTGATCACCGGCTGCTGCGCCGCCAAAACCGTCTGCTCCTCCGGCGAAAGCGCCGGCGCCGGCTCTAGCCCTAGACGATAACGGTAACCGATGGTCTTGCCTACCGTCTCCAGGTACTCGCGCCACGACTCTTGCGTGTACCGGCCCTGTGCCGCCTCCAACGCGCGGACGGTGCGCTCCATTTCGTCCAACAAGCGCGCGGTCTCGATGGCATTGCCCAGCTGATCCGCGACCGTCTGCAGCACCGCCAGATCCTCTTCGGAGAAGGCGGCCGGCTCCACCGATTGCAGGGTCATCGCGCCGATGGCACGGCCACGGCTCCGCAGTGGCACCGCCGCCTCAGAGCGCGTCTCAGGCAAGTACGGGTTGTCGAAACGAACGGCCTCCACGCCGACATCCAGAGCAATCCGCGCCTGATTCTCGAGAATGCACTGGCCAATCATCGAAGCGCCGCCGACTTCCAGTTTATGGCCGCGCTCCAGCATGACCCGGCCGGCGTCCCCCGTGCCGGCGCGCAACACGGCCCAACGTCCTGTTTCCTCTACCAGGAACAAGCCCACGTAGTAGTAGCCGAAACGCTCCTCCAGCAAGTTCACGGCCTGGGTGATCAATTCCTGCAGGCTCAAGATGGACGAGGTAATCTGCGCGATTTCCGTCGCCGTGCGCAATTGCGCGGCGCGATAGCGCGTTTCGGCCACCAGGCGCCGCGTCTCCACGACCCGTGCGGCCTGCTCCAACAGCCCCTCCACCATGGCAATCTCGGCCTCCGTCCAGGGTTGGCCGCCCTGACGTTCCAGCCCCATCAAGCCGACGATCTCCCCATACAGCGTCAACGGCGCCCCCAGGCTGTAGCCCGCATCGGTCGGCTGCTGCACCGACCGCCCCTCTGCCGCGGCCGCCGTCATCACCGGCAGCCAGGCAGGCGCTTCCGCACCCGCAGCGCTGTAGCTGTGCGTGGCGCCCGAAACGTCAGCGCCGCGCCACGCCTCACGAATGTACTGGCGCTGCAACGCCAGCAAATCCCGCAGCGCCATCTCCGCTTCCTGACGGGACGCCTCCAACGCTGCCTGCACCTCAGCCTGATGTTGAAGCAACGACATGCGATAGATGCTGCCGCTGAATTGCTCGCCGAGGCGATCGTAAATAGCGCCGTCGCGCGGGCCGAGCTCGAGGAGCATGACGCCGAGGGACGTGTTCCGCGTCACCAGCGGCACGAGCACCGCCGTGTACCGTTGCCGCTCCAGTTCCATCCCTTCCGGCAGCAATTGCCGCGCGGGGAACGCTATCGGCGGCTCCCAGGCATGGGCGCCATGTTCGTGCTCATAGGAAAACGCCAGGTGCAGATGCTCCGCCGGCTCATTTTCGGCTGGATAAAGCGCCATGTAGGCGTGCCGGATACCTAAGGCGGGGAAATAATGCTCTACCGGCGGCTGTAACTCCGACAAAGACAACACCGCCATAAGGGCGCGGTCGAATTCCTGAATGTGGGTCTCCCGGCGCTTGAGCGCCAGCTGATGATACCCCTCCAGCCGCTGCACCTCCGCGCTGACCAGGACCCGCGCCTGCTGCAGCAGGTTCTCAGCATGAAGCAGCTGCGCACGATCCATGAGGTGCGGCAGGGCAGCGCGCCGCAAGGCCGAGAGCGTCGCGTGCCAGGCAGCCACCTCCGCGACAGGAACGACTTCCGCTGGTGGCACCACGACCTGAAGGCTGCGCAAGGCCTGGGTACAGGCCGTCAAGAAACGGCTCGAAGTGCCGCTTGTCATGTCCTCTCCGAAGGCCTGCCATACCGGCGCCGGCACATTCACAGGCGCCGGCAGCATTTCCCAGGCCACCGGCGGCTCCGGCGCGGCTGAGACGGGCGCCGCGGCCGCCCTCACCGCCTCCAACTGACAACCGCACGAGCGCCGCAGCACCAGCTGCGTAGGAATATGGAGGATGTCCGGGACCGGCTCGCCGCGAATCAGCGCCAGCACGGTCTCCGCCGCAATGCGCGCCGCGTCGGTGAAAGATTGCCGCACCGTAGTCAGCGGCGCTTCCAGAAACGGCGCGGCGTCCACGTCATCGAACCCCACCAACGCGACGTCCTCCGGCACGCGCAGCCCATGGGCCTGCAGCACGTCGAAGGCGCCAAAAGCCATGTCATCGTTCGCCGAGACCACCGCCTCCAAAGGCGCCCCGCGCGCGAGCAGCTCCTCCATCGCCGCCTGCCCCGTCACCCGCCGGTAATCTCCCCCCACCACCAACGCCGGATCGAGAGGCAGGCCATGACGCAGCAGCACTTCCGTGTAAGCGCGGTAACGCTCCTCTGCCTCGAGTTGCCCCGCCGGCCCCTGAATAAACGCGATGCGCCGATACCCATGGACGGTGATCAAGTGCTCGACCGCTTCCCGCATCCCGCTGACGCTATCCGGCAATACCTGCACCACTCCCGGCACCGGCAACGCGCCTCCCACCATCGGCAAGGGCGCAAAGCGGGCACAGAAACGCGCCAGGTCCTCTGCTGCGAGAGCGTGCCCTAACGTCCCGCTGATGATCAAGCCATCAAATTTCTCGGGCCCGATCAGGTCGAAGACGGCCGTCTGAGGAACATTCCAACGCAACTCGCCGCCCACCAGGCAAATGAGATTGACGTCCAGGGCCGCCGCGGCATCTGCTACCCCCAACAGAAAGCCGTTCTCATAGCCGTCACGCAGCCAGGTGACCAACAGTCCAATCGTAAGACGGGACGTTTGCTCGCGGATTTCGTGCGTGTCCTGTGCTTCCATGCGCTGTCCTCACTCCAATCCCGCTGCGGAAGTTTCCTGCGCGATCGCCGCCAGCTGTTCGCGCGTTCCCAGGCGCGTGACGGCCGTCGTCGCGCCCATCAAGCGTCCCACTTCTTCCGTCACAATGCGCAGCACGGCCTGAATGTCTGCCGCGCCAATGATTTGCTCCGTAATCGCGCGAACTCGCTGCTCCTGTAGCGCTTGGTGCTGCAACTGCTCGAAAAGCCGGGCGTTGTAGATCGAGTTGGCAACGGGAACCGCCACAGCCTGAATCAATGCCAGATCGTGCTCGTCGAAAACATAGGATTGGGTGTAACTCTCAATCGCTAACACTCCCACCACCTGATTCAGCGCGATCAAAGGGGTGCCCAACCAGGAATTTGCCTGCTGTCCCAGGTGTTCAAAGCCGTGCTCACGACAGAAAGCCAGTTCTTCTTCGGCAGTGCGGAACAACAGCGACCGGCGTTCGCGGATCATGTATCCCGTCAGCCCCTCGTTCAGCGGATATTCCTGGCCTGGCAACCGTCTCCCTTCCTGCACATCGAAAGCCGAAGACCAGACGCCGCGTTCCTCATCCACCACAGCGATGTAGAAACTGGAGACATCAAAAAGCCGTCCCAGCTGCAGGTGAGCGGCATGGAACGCCTCCTCCAGGTCGTGGGTCACCGCCAGGGCCTGGCCGATCTCATTGAGGACCAGCATCTCCTGCATGCGGCGCGCCTGTTGCGCCGAGAGCCGCGCGTTTTCGAGGGCGGCCGCCGCCTGGTTAGCGACGGTCATCAGCAGATCGCGCTCCCGCTCGCCGTAGAGCCCCGGCGTGGTGTAGCTCTGCACCGTCATCACACCGATCACGCGGTCGCCTATCATCAAGGGCACTCCCAGCCAGGATTTCGCCCCCGTAATCCCCAGGATCTGCACTCCCCTTTCGGCGATGCGCTCCATGGAGCTTTCTTCCAACAACAGCGGCGCCCGCGTCTGGATGACATATTCGGTCAGGCCGCCGCTCATCTTGCGATAGGTGCGCTCGCCGCGCTCCACCCGTTGGCCCTCCGTCACGTCCAGGCAGAAAAAGAGCTCTTGCTTGAGTTCGTCATACAGAGCGATGTAGAAGTTAGTCGTGTCCATCAAGCGCGAGACGGCGCGATACACGCCCTCGACCACCTCTTCCATGCCCAGGCCGGCAGCGGTCAACGCCGCCATTTCCTGAATGACCGAGAGCGCCACGCTTGCTGTCGTCTCGGTTGAACGCGGTTTGACCCCCTGTTCCGTCATGAACTCACCTCCTCGGCCGCAGGCGCAACGGAGTCCGGCAACGTCACATGGACCGTGGCCTCGGCCACGCCGGGCAAACGCCCCAATTGCGCCACGGCCGTCTGCAACACCGTTGTCACGTCAAGCGAGCGCCGCAGCTGCGAGGCAATCTCGCTAGCCAGGCGCTCCTGGCTCGCGCGACGCTGCGCTTCCTGATGCAAACGCGCGCTCTCCAACGCCTGCGCCAGCTCCTGGGCCGTCCGCAAGGCGAAGGAGATTTCTTCATCCACCCAGGGTCGGTTGGGAGGACGGCGCACCTGCAACACGGCGAGTTCCAGCCCGGCAATCGTCACCGGCACCAGCAAGGTGTTATCTGGCAGCACTCGAGGAGCGGTCAGCGGCGCCGCAGAGACGCCATCCCCGCCCTTGCCCAGCGCCTCCAGAGTTCGCGGCGTGTAACGATAGCCTCGCAGGCTGAGTTGCGCCATGAAATCTGACCAGCCTCGATGCAGGTCCTGGGCATAGGTGCGCTGCAGCTCGCGCATGGCCTCCTGACGCTGAGCAAAAACCAGCGCGTTGGCAATGGCCACGGCGAGCTGATCCGCCAGAATGGCCAGGGTACGGATGTCCTCAGGGCGGAAGGCACCCACATCGGTGCTCTGCACGTCCAGAGCACCGATCACCTGTCCGCCAACAATCAAGGGCAACGCCATTTCAGAATGCGTCTCGGGCAAATCGGGGTTGTCGAACCACACCATGTCTTCGCCAACATCCAGCGCAATACGCGGTCGTCCCGTCTGTGTGACGTAGCCCACGATGCCCTGCGCCCCAACCGCCAGCCGATGTCCACGCGCCAGCATCCGCTGTCCGCCCTCTGAGGAGGCAGCGCGCAACACTGCCCACTCACGGCTCTCGTCCAGCAGGAAAATGCCGGCATGGTAGAAGCCAAACTGCTTCGGGATGAGCCGCACTACTTGCGACAGCAGCTCGTCCAGGTCAAGGAGCGAGGCGGCGACGCGGCTGACCTCCCCCGTTGCCCGCAGGTAAGCCATCTGGCGTTCCAGATCGGCCGTGCGCTCCGCGATACGTTCCTCCAACGTGGCCACCAACTCGCGCAGCCGCCGGGTCATCACATTGAAGGCCGCCGCCAGCTGCGCCGCTTCTGCTTCGGGAGGCAAGGGGATCTCAAAATTCAGGTCGCCGCCCGCCACCCGCTCCACCGCGGTGACCAGCGCGCCGAGATGCGCGGTCAGATTGCGGCCCAGCAGCCAGCCACCGCCGGCAGCAAGCGGCGCCGCGATCAGCAAAGCCAGCGCGCCCAGCCGTAGAAAGGCGGATTCCTGACTGCGCACGTTATCGGCATCCAAATCCACGCACAAGATGCCCACCAGTGTGCCATCAGCGGTACGCAGCGGGGCATACGCCGAAAGCCAGGTCCCCCACTGATCCACATAGAAGTCCTCTTCGACCGCAGGGCTAGCCAGCGAACCGACCACTTGTCGCAGTAGCGGGCCGGCATCGTCATATACGCTGCCGGGCAAGGACACCTCTTCAGGCGATTCCTCGGCGTCCGCCACAAAGTAGATCTTGCCGTCCGCTCCCTGATGGACGATGTAGACAAAGCGCGCGCCGGTGATGCGGTCCCGCGCCGCCCGCAGCTGCGCGACGACGGACTCATACAGCGGGCCGGTTTGCGGTTCATCCGCGACCAGGCGCGCCACGGTTTCCACGTCCACGCTCAGCGCGGCGAGGGCAACCTCATCCCGAAGCCGCCCGCGGATTTCCCGGCTCAGATACGGGCCCACGGCAAGGCGTGCGACCCCCACAATGAAGCCCACCAGCAGCAACAAACTCCAGGCCGCAAAACCGACGGCGGCCCGCGTGCGTAAGCGGGGGCGCACTTCGGGCTCAGAGGTCTGATCGCGCGACGGCGCGAAATCCGGCTTCACGCTCATGCCTCTTCCTCCCCCTGCGCCAGCGGCGGCAAAGGCCCGGTTCCAGGCAGCACACTCGCCGGTGGTGGCGACGGCGCGAGGGTCAACAGCACCTCGTTCGCATCCAACGCCGCGCCCAGCTCCCCCACGCCGTGACGCATGATCGTCTCCACATCAAAACTGGACCACATCAAATCCGCGACGTGCGTCAACTGCTCCTGATACAGCGCCTTACGTCGGCTATCGCGCAGCAGGCGCACCGTGTCAAAAGCGCTCGCCAGCCGCTCAACCGCCGTCGTCGCCAGCAGCAACGTGTCCGCATCCCAGGGTAGCGCCAGTTTTTCGCCCTGCGCCTTGCGGGTGAAGGCCACATACCCCAACGTCGTCTCACGCCAGATGAGGGGCGCGATCAACACCCATCCCCCTTCCCCCGCGGTGAGTTCTACGACGCGCGGTTGCCCCTCGGCCAGGGCCTCCGCCGCCAGCGCCTGGATGTTTGCCGGCGGCGCTTCACCC
>JAGPEO010000063.1:10304-13896 GCA_018056925.1 Phycisphaerae bacterium | reverse complement strand
TGCAGCCGGCCCAAGCCGCCTCGCGCTGCGCCGTGCGCGAAGAACCACGCTGCCATAGCGCCGCAAGCGGCCAAAACGATGAGGATACTCGCAATTCCCCGGCGCGATGCGCGCGTTTTCCCTTTGCGCACGGCTGGCCGCGCGCGTCGCGGTCTGTTGCGGTTCATGCCTTCACTCCTTGCCCGTGGGTGCCTGGGTGCCTAGGCCAGGCCGGTTTTCACCGGTGGAGCACGGGCCCGCTCCCGCTTGCAGTGGTCGGGGCAGTGGGAGCGGTTGCGCTCATCTTACCGAATCGGCACGCGATAACCAAGACTTTTCTCGCCCACACCTGCCCTGTGCTGCGGGCCCTGTTATCGGGTACTGCCGAAGTGCTCCCCCAAAAGGCGAGTTGCAGATCATCACCAGGCAATATCGAGGATCAACAATCCCGATCGACGCACCGCGACACTCTGCCTGCAGCGAGAGTCGCGCGCGGCCATTTCCAGTCGGCCGATTCGACTCCCAGTGTTTAGTGTTTGACGCTGAACCGGATCAGGCCTTGGTGACGCGCAGCACTTCCTGAGGCGTCGTCAACCCGCGGCGGCAGAGGTCCCAGCCGGCCTCGCGCATCAGCACCAGACCCTCTTCGCGGGCCGCTTTCAGAATTTGCGACGCCGACTGGCGCTTAATGACCATCTCGCGCAGGTTGTCGCTCATGACCAGAAGCTCGAACAACGCCCGCCGTCCAGCATAGCCGGTGTTGTGGCACTCGCGGCAGCCGGCCCCTTTGTACAGCTTATCCTTGGGCCCCAGCTCAAAATCGGGCGGCAGCTCGCGAGCGTGCGACGGCCTCCACTCCTGCTTGCACTCTTTGCAGATGGTGCGCACCAGGCGCTGCGCTAGAACCGCCTCAATCGAGCTGGAAACAAGGAACGGCTCGACGCCCATGTCCAGCAAACGCGTGGTCGCCGTAACCGCATCGTTCGTGTGCAGCGTGCTGAACACCAGGTGGCCCGTGAGCGAGGCGTTAATTGCGACTTCGGCCGTCTCTAAGTCACGAATTTCGCCGACCAGGATGACGTCCGGGTCGTGACGCAGGAAACTGCGCAGCGCGCGGGCGAACGTCAGGCCGATCTTGGGCAGCGTCTGCGTCTGGTTAATGCCCTCCAGGTAGTACTCAACCGGGTCTTCGATCGTCAAAATCTTCAACTCGGGGCTGACGATGCGCTTGAGCGCCGCGTACAGCGTCGTCGTCTTACCCGAGCCGGTCGGCCCGGTAACCAGAATAATGCCGTGTGGCCGCTGGATGCACTCCGTGAACGATTCCAGAACTTGCCCGTCCATGCCCAGCGTTTCCAGGTCGAGGCGGACGGCGGAGCGGTCGAGGATACGCAGCACGATGCCTTCGCCGAAGGCCATCGGAATCACGCTCACGCGCAAATCGATCTCGCGCCCGTGGGCCTTGATCTTGAAGCCGCCATCCTGCGGCAGGCGGCGCTCGGCGATGTTCAGGTTCGAGAGGATTTTGATGCGGCTGATGATCGCGTTTTGGAAGCGGCGGATTTCCGGCGGCACATTGGCCACGTGCAGCACGCCGTCGACGCGATAGCGGACCACGAAATCATTCTCGAACGGCTCAAAGTGGATATCGCTGCAGCGCTGATCGATGGCTTCGAGGAGAATCTCGTTGACCAGTTTGACGACCGAGGCCTCCTGGGCCATCTGCACGTCGAGGTCGGCCGATTCGATCTTGTGCTCGTCAACGACCTCCAGCTCGCCGCGCTCCTGGACCAGCGTCGTAAGCACTTCGCCGCCGACGCCGTAGAAGGATTTAATGAGCTTGTGAATGACGGTGCTGGAGGCGAGGACGGGCTCGATCGGCGTGTTGATGCAGGTCCGGAGCTCATCCAACGCGTAAACGTTGTATGGATCAGAGGTTGCGACGCGGATGCCCCTTCCGTTGCGCGATATCGGAATGATGCCGTACTTATGGACCAGACGGCTGGGCACGGCCTTCAGGAGCTCGCGGTCGACGTCGGCCTCGTCGGGCTCGACGATGGGAATGTCGAGTTCTTCGCTGAGGACCCTCAGGATGTCGCGTTCCCGGACTAGTCCGGTCCGGACCAAGTGCTGATCCAGGCGTTCTGAAGCGGACGAACGCTCCGCGACGGCTTGTTGAAGCTGTTCGCGGGTAATCAGGCCTTTCGCGACCAGGGCTTCGCCTAGGGGCATTTGTGTAACCTCGGTGCTATCAAGAGGTTGCGTGCAGCCAGCGCATGCGCAGGCGCAATTCACGCGCGGTGTTATACCACGAAAGCCCGGCCTGATTGCAGTCGTACGGTAAATTCATCTGCGATCTACAAACGGCACCCGCAAAGTGCTATTCGCCGCATTAACCAAAAACGGCGAGAAAATGGCGGCGGCGGAACGTGCAGGTCCGGTATCTTGCTGGTCTAATACCAGGGGCGTGCGACGAGCCATAACGTCCGGTATGCGGACCGCTGAGAGGATGACGATGAACCGACGTGGGTTACGCCTGCTATTTCTGACCTTCGTCGTGCCCGGATTGGCTGTGGCCGTCGGCTGTGATCGAACGGCTCCCGCGGGCGGATCGGGAACTTCTGAGGCTTCGCAGCCGCCTGCCCCTCCCGCGACGCAGCCGGCGCCGGGTGATCTAGGCGCGATCCAGAAAATGGTGGCAGAGTCCGGGCCGCCTTCCGGCAGCAGCGCGCTTCCCATGTTGCCACCGGGGCATCCGCCTGTGCCCGGTATGTCGGTGCCGCCGGCGACTGCGGGGGTGAACTTACCGGCCGGTCATCCGCCTTTGAATGCGGCGGCGAGCATGCCGTCGGCAGGCGACATGAAACCGGGAGTTCCGCTGAAGTGGGACGAGCCGCTCGACTGGAAGCCGGCGCGGCCGGCCAGCACGTTCCGCTTGGCGCAGTACGAAATCCCTGGGGCGGAGGACGAGGGGCCGGGCGAGGTAGCAGTGTTCCACTTCACGGGCAGCGGCGGGACGGTGGCGGACAACATCGCCCGTTGGGTCGGGCAGTTCTCCGACGCTGACGGCAAGCCGCTCGATCCCGCCGTAGCGATGCAGGAAACATTCGAGGCAAGCGGGCTGAAGGTGCATTTCGTCGAGGTGAGCGGGTACATGATGGTCAGCAGGACCATGGGTGGGACGGGCGAGCGCAGCCCCAGCCAATACCGCCTGCTGGGCGGCATCGTTGAAATGCCGGACGGCAATTGGTTCTTCAAAGGGACCGGCCCGGATAAGACCATGGCCGCGGCGCGCGAAGCGTTCTTACGGTTGCTCAGGTCGGTGCAAGCAGACGAGGCAAGCGTCAAAACGCCATGAGCGCCAATGCACGCGTGCGGATTTGCAGCCTCGCCGGATTAGTTTTGCTGCTTCAGGCTGCTGTGGGCGCGGCAGCGGAGGGCGAGCGTCAGCCGCGCTTCGAACGTCTTGAAAACGGCCTCCGCCTCGGGGTAGTCGAAGAGCGCGGGTCGCCGTTGGCCAGCGTGCAACTCTGGTACGAGGTCGGCTCGGCCGCCGATCCCGCGGATTCGCTGGGTCTGTGCGACGTAACGCGGCGCGTGCTTGCGGCCCGCG
>JAGPEO010000063.1:3390-10204 GCA_018056925.1 Phycisphaerae bacterium | reverse complement strand
GAATGCGGCCATCGATGTGCTGATGCACCGCTTGTGCAATCCGGTGGATGGTCCGCTGGCGCGCCGGCTGGCGGAGATGGGCTATGCACCGCCGCGCTGGCGGCGCGAGCAATGGCGCAGCGCCGGAATGCTGGTTCTCGAAACGGCGGGATCAGCGGAGGCGCGCGCCGCAGTAACGGAAGAGATTGAGCGGGCGGCCAAGAGTGTCCCGAACGAGATCGAACTTAACCGGGCGCGGTCCCTGGTGAGGCGGGACAGGTTATGGAGCCGGGCGGACTTCGGCAGGCGTGCTCTGCAGCTCGGTTGGTGGGACATAGTTGCGGGAGATCTGCTGCTGGATGACTTCGAACGTACCGCGATCCGGCGGCTCCCGGTGCGCGATGTTCAGGCTGCGGCCGCAGGACTGCTGCACGCGCGGCAGGTCGTCGTTTCTCACCGGGAAGCAGCCGATCGAGACCAGCCGTGGCGGGCGGGCAGTGCCGGGCCAACTGCGGCCCCATGGGAAGCGGCGCTTCAGGCGTTTGAGACGCCGCCAGCGATCGAAGGAATCGACGTAAAGGAACTCCGCCCAGGATTGCGCACCGTGCTGAAGCGCGTGCCGGGTCAGGAACAGA
Organism: Phycisphaerae bacterium; assembly: GCA_018056925.1. Lineage (GTDB taxonomy): Bacteria > Planctomycetota > Phycisphaerae > UBA1845 > Fen-1342 > JAAYXS01. The sequence continues at coordinate 9,590 of JAGPEO010000063.1, read as the reverse complement.
CCGTAATCGCTACGAAGATCACGGCCACGGCCATGCAAGAGCAGGCCATGAGCGCCTTGATGGCGGTCGGTTCGGAGTTGCACACCGTCGACGAAATCCGCGATTACCTGACCTATCGCGCTAGCGAAATATATCCCTTTGTGAATCGCCGCACGCCCGGCGCGGAGGCCCAGCTTTCGGGGCAGGCCGGGCTACTCGCCTTTGGGCCGTCTGAGTATGCTCCGCAGCTCATCGAGCTTCAGGCCGAATTGCTCCGCCGGCCGCAAACATCGCCGCAAGCGTGCGCGCGGGCAGCCCAATTGCGACAAAAATATGCCGAGTCGCTCCGGCTCGCGATCGAGGCCGGCGAAGTTGCGGCCTACGTCCCAAGTGGATTCATCAGCGCGGCGCACTCCGCGCCTGAGTACCCAGGATCGGCCGACGAAGTGCGTGAGGCTTTGGCAAGCCTGCACAATATCGAGCAAGTCGAAATTGTCGCGATCGGTGACTTTTCGCGCGAGGATCTGTTGGGCGCGGTCGAAGCCGCTTGGCCTGCGGCCGGCGGAACGTCGGCTACTCAGCAGGCTGGGCAACGCTGCGGAGGCGCCGCTTCCGCCGGCGGTCACGAGCTTTGCGCCAGGCGTGGCTGAGCGCCGCCACGCTGACCTGCGGAAGATGTGGCAGGAAACCCGGAAGGAAGCTTAAAGCGTCGTTTCGCAATGCCTTCAGAGTGACGCGGGCAATCTGCCCCGGCGTGTAGAACTGGTGGTATATCCGGCGGCGCAGGGCACCGAGCTCTTTGACCGAGCACTGGTCGGAGTAGATCTTGCCGTTGGGGGCTATGTGGTAGCCGGGGCTGCTCGCCACCAGCTCGTCCAGACCCGAATACGGGCTGGAGCGCAACACCGAGAGAGCGATCGTGTCCAGACCCAGCTCGCGCGCGAACGGTGCGATCCGCAGCATGTCCTCGCGGCTCTCGCCAACACAGCCGACGATGAAGTAGCCGTGCAAAAACATGCGGCTGTGGCGCAGCACTTCAAAATACTTGCGGATCCGCGCCACGTCGAAGCCCTTGCGCATCGACCGCAAGGTCTTGTCGTGAGCCGACTCAACACCCAGCATCAGCATGGAGAAGCCGGCCTGTTCCATCTTGCGTAATACGTCCGGGCGCCGGGCGATCTCCAGGCGCGCGTTCACGAAGTAGCGCTTGCGAATGCCGCGCGCCAGGATCAGGTCACAGATGCGCTCCACGCGCTCCAGGTCGTGCGTGAATAGGTCGTCCACGAACCCGATCAGGCGCGCCTGTATTCTCCCCAGCTCATCGACCACGGACTCCGGCGAGCGCGCCGACCAGCGGCGCATCTCACCCCACGGATTGCGATTGAACGAACAGAAGGCGCAGTGGTTGGGACAGCCGCGCGAGGTTGCGATGGAGTCGACCGCGATGCCGGCGCGAGCGCCCTTGATGGTAACGACGTAGTCCTGGCGGCGAGCCTCCCGATCCGGATAGAGGTCGTCGCGCACATGCCCCAGACTGCGATTGGGATTGTGAACAATAAGGCCGTTTTGGCGAAAGCTCAGCCCGGCGATCTGATTCAAGGGGACCCCGCGGCACACTTCGCCCAGCGCATCTTCGCCATCGCCGCGAATAACCAGGTCGACGTTCGGAAAATCCGCCAGCCACCGGCCCGGGTTTTCCGTGGCGTGCCGGCCGCCGATCACCGTGAGAATTCCGGGCGGCACGGAACGAATCTCCTCTTCCAGGAATTCGCGATCTCGATCCCAGTTGATGGAGAAGCACACCAGATCCGTCTGTGGCCGCAGGTAACTTCGCGTCCGGTTGGCCACCATGCGCAAATCAATGAGGTCCAGTGAGCGCGCGTACTGTTGTACGACGGCCGCTATGAGTTCCAATCCCAGCGGCGGAAAGAAACCCGCCTCGTTGAGTTCCCGCCGATACGGATAGACGCACAGTGCGTGCTGGAAGGATCGGGGATTCGCGGCGGTCGCCGACTGGCAGCCCTGGGGGAGGAGACCAACGCCCACGGCTGAGTTCACGTAATTGGCCGCGATGCTGTGGGCGTCCCCTGGAGCAGCCTTGAGACCAGCCATTTAACCTCCGCTCACCATCGCGCTGTTCAGCCGGCATGCACCGGAGGGATGTCGCCCGGTGCGTTGCCCAACGGCGCAAGCGCTATCGTAACACGGGAGGCCGACGCCTGCAGCGTTGCCGGAGGGCGCTTAACAGGAAAGTTATCAGTCGGCGGTGCGCGCGTGGTCATTGGCCACTGCATAACGCTCGGCTTACAGTGCGCCACGTCATCCGCGGCCGAAAGTGATCGGTCGTCGCCGCGATTGTCGAACATTGAACCTCCGGTACTCGCGAGCAGACGTGCCGACAATATAATTTCCGCTTCGCGCTTGCAGCCGCACGCGCCTGGAGGCAGTCATGATCGACCTCAAGCTGATACGTGAAAACCCGGACCTGGTGAAGAAAGCCGTCCGCGACAAGAACATGCGCGTCGACATCGACCAGATTATCGCCATCGATGCGCGCCGCCGGGCGCTCGAAACTGAGTTCAACACGCTGCGGCATCAGCAGAACACCACCGGGGAGCGGATCGCCAAGGCGCCGAAAGAGGAAAAGGCCGCCCTCAGCAACGAGATGCGTGAGATCAAGGCCCGCCTCAAGGAGATCGACGCCGAGCGCGAAAAAGTCGATGCCGAACTGAACGAGCTGATGTTGCTCGTGCCGCAAATCCCGCATCCGGCCGCGCCCATCGGCCCGGATGAGAGCGGCAACGTCGAGGTCCGGCGCGTCGGCGCGCCGAAGGCAAAAGAGGCATTCGAGCCGAAATTTCGCGATCACGTGGAGTTGGGCGAGCAGCTTGGGCTATTTGATATCGACCGTGGCGTGAAGATCGCCGGCTCGCGAAATTACGTTTTAACAGGCCTGGGCGCGATGCTGCACGAAGCCGTGCTGCGGCTGGCGTGGGACGTGATGCTGGCCGGCCGCTTCGACAAGCCGGGCGCGCCGGATGTCAAGCTGCAATTCAAGCCGCTCACTGTGCCGGTACTCGTAAACGACAGCCTGATGTATGGCACGGGCTTCTTCCCGCTGCACCGCGAGGAAGTTTACCTGTGCGAGCGCGACGGGCAGAGCCTGGTAGGCACGGCTGAGGTGCCGGTCACGGGGCTGCACTCGGACGAGATTCTGGACCAGGCGGAGCTGCCAAAGCTGTATTTCGCGCGCAGCACCTGCTTCCGGCGCGAGGCAGGCGCCGGCGGCAAGGACACGCGCGGGCTGTATCGCATTCACTACTTCGACAAGGTCGAGCAGGTTGTCGTCTGCCAAGCCGACGCGGACGAATCGGCCTACTGGCATGATGTCATCATTTCCAATTCGGAAAGGGTACTACAGGCGCTGGAGCTGCCTTACCGGGTGGTCGAGGTCTGCACGGGCGATATGGGACAGGGCAAAGTCCGGATGTACGACATCGAAACCTGGATGCCCAGCCGCGACGGCTACGCCGAGACGCACTCGGCCAGCCGCTTCCATGATTTCCAGGCCCGCCGGCTGAACATCAGGTATCGCAGAGCCGACACGGGCAAGCCGGAGTTCTGCCACACACTCAACAATACGGTGATCGCCTCGCCGCGAATTTTGATTCCAATTATGGAGATGTATCAAACTCCGCAAGGCGGCGTCCGGATACCCGAGCGCTTGCGCCCGTATCTCAACGGGGTTGAAGTGATCGGCCCGGGTTAATTCCCCGCGGGCCTTGAGCAGAAGCGCAGAGCATGAGTGCCGAATCGGGAAGCGGCACAGTCGCCCAGCGCCGGCAATGTCTATAGGTTACCACAAGCACTTCAAAACGCTGAATTGCCAGCATTCAATCTCGCTACTTCTTGACTTCGATATTACGCCGGCTATCAACAAGTGCAGCAGCTCACAGCGCTGCGTGCTCGCCGGCTTGAAACGCTAGTCAGCGATTTGCAACTGTAGCGTGTATTACACATAGCAAGCATGAACGAGGCCGGGCAAGCGCTGAAGCCTCGGGAACTTTGAGGCTTCACGGTTATAGCGCGTCCGGGTTGGACTTGCGGAACAGGTGATTCCTTGACAGGAGCGGGCCGGTCCTGACGCGTCGCGTGGCGGGTCGGGCCGCGCTTTCCAGAGCAAGGCAGGGAAAGGAGCGATATTCATGACGCAGCGCATTCTCTTGATCGCGGTAGTGACGTGCTATTGTGGCGGCGTGACCGGGCCCGCCGTAGCGGAGCTTGTTACCTTGAGCAGCGGCAACTCCGTGGCGCGCATCGATACCGGTTCCGCGCTCGGACTGTACTCATGGACCGTCGATGGCGTGGAACACCTGAGTGCTCAGCAACTCTGGTTCCGGGTCGGCGACATCGAGGAGAACCCTATCAGCTCGACCGAACCGGTTGGGTTTACTACAGATGGTCAATCGGCGACCGTGCAATTCGCTCAGGGACTTTTTGATGTGGATTTGAGCTACGCACTCGTGGGCGGCGCGCTGGGCAGCGGCCAGTCTCAGCTTGCGCACATCATTACCCTTACGAATGTGGCGGACGAACCGCTGGACCTGCACCTGTTTCAATACGTTGATCTGGACGTTGACGGGGAGTTTGACTTCAACTCCTTGTCCTTCCTGACCAACGATTTGGCGCGCCAAATCGGCCCCAGTGGGAGTATCGCTACCGTGGCGGTGAGCGACCTGCTCTCCAGTCACCGGCAGGCGGCCTTCTACCCGGAGCTGCTCGATGCGCTGAGCGATTTGAGCCCGACGACGCTCTCCGACTTTACCGGCCCGCTCGCGGGCGATCTGACGTTCGCGTTCCAGTGGGATTTGACTCTCGGCGTGGGAGAGGTGGCCTCGCTGACGCTTAATGAGAACCTTATTCCTGAGCCGGCCTCACTGGTATGTCTGGCATTGTGCGCCGCAATACTGCTGCAACGACGACTTAGAGGTTGTGTGCCGTAAGGCACGCGCGAGCTACTGCTCGCGGAGGGTAGCGTGAGACGCAGAGCTAAGTACTCAGCCTCCGGTGTCGATTACAGAACCTGTTGCACCGTGGAGCTGCTGCTCTTAATCACAGTGGTAGTGGGGCCTGGCGCCCTGCCGGCCCAGGCCCAACCGCCGGCTCCGGCTGAACCAGCTCTGCCCCCGCCCTCACTGAAGACCGTCGTCGTGCCCGAGCCGCCGAACCTGCACCTCTATGTGCGGAATCGCCAGGCGGCTATTCAGTTGGGCAAAGCCCTATTCTGGGATATGCAGGTCGGCAGTGACGGAGTTACGGCCTGCGCCAGTTGCCACTTCCACGCCGGTACAGACAACCGGATCAAGAACGCACTCTCGCCCGGGATATGCGCCGGCGACGAGACGTTCCAAGTAGCCGGTCCGAACTACACCCTGCACTTTACCGATTTCCCGCTGCGTGCCCTCTCGGACCCCGAGGACCGTGACTCGCCACCGCTGTGGGAGAGCAACGATATCGTCTCATCCTTGGGTCAGTTCCTGACCGATTTCATCCAGACGCGCGTGGGGTTTCCCCTGGATTTGGGCAGCGAGGTCGCGGACCCGATCTTTCACGTCGGCGCCGTCAACACGCGGCAAGTGTTATTCAGAAATACGCCGACGGTCATTAATGCAGTCTTCAACGCTGCTAATTTCTGGGACGGGCGGGCCAGTCACTTCTTCAACGGCGTAAGTTTCTCAGGCCCCTGGACCCGAACTCAGGAGTTTTCGTAAATATCGAGGGCGTCCTCGGCAAGCAGCCCCTGCTGATTTCGCAAGCCAGCCTGGCCTCGCAGGCGGTAGCGCCCCCGCTAGCCTCCACGGAAATGTCGTTCGCTGGACGGAGCTGGCCGCAAATCGGACGCAAAATGCTGAACCTGCGTCCGCTAGACAAGCAGATGGTCCACCCGCGCGACAGCGTGCTGGGACCGTTATCCCGGGCGCGACTGGCGCGCCCGCTGGACAGTAAAGTTTCAGCATCCGACGACACTGTGCCGGAGACTTCCGGCTCCCCGGTGAGTCTTGGGGGCGTGCCGCTCGCAGGCCAGCGCGGACTCTTTACAACGTACGAAGCCTTGATCCGTGACGCGTTTCAACCGCAATACTGGAATTCCGACCTCATAATAGAATACCAGCCGGACGGTGGCTCGAGCGTAATACCTCGTCCGGCGGGAATGTTGGCCG
>JAGPEO010000063.1:0-3290 GCA_018056925.1 Phycisphaerae bacterium | reverse complement strand
TTCGACCACCCGCAGCTCTTCGTGCCGATTGGGCAATTCGGAGATGAAAGCGCAATTGTGGGCTCCAGCCGCGTACTTCGCGACGGATTCCGTGAAAATGAAGAGGTCCTGGAAATACCGGCGGTGGGCGTGGGGGGGGCGCGTGGAAGCGCTGCTGCCGCCGCTAGGCACGTTCCTCAACCTCAGTCCTTTTCAGCCGTAGTAACGTCTGCGCGGGCCGGCGAGCTTGCGCATGTGTGCATTTAAAAAAGGAACCATCAATGGCTTTAAGCAGACGCGAATTCCTGGCGCGCGGCCTGGGCGGTTCGGCGGCGCTGGTGGTCGGATCGGCCGCCCAGAAAATGCCATTTCTACCCCACTACGCTTCCCTGTCGGTACAAACGCTCAACTTTCACATCAGCGACGCCATAAAGGACATGGTGACGCACAATGCCATCAACGAAGCCCAGTGCTACTTCTGGGTTTTCAAAGAAGAGCGCTGGCCGGCCGAGGTCCCCGGCCCCATTATCCTCACGACCTACCGTGAAACAATCGAAATTACCATTACCAACGATCTCGACGAGCCGCACGCGTTCTACATTCCGGGCATGTTCAACAGCGGGCCGATTCAGCCGGGCGAGACGTACAAGGGCTCCTTCCAGGCTTCCAAAGCCGGCACTTTCCTCTACTACGACAACCTGAATGAGCCGGTTAACCGGATGATGGGGTTGCACGGGGCTTTCATCGTCATGCCGGCGGCGCCGCAACCGGGGCACAAATACACGCCGTATCTCGTTCCGACCGTCGCGGTCCAGCAGCTTTTTGATGACTTCGGAAGCGCTCCCTGGTGGCCGGGCCTGGCTTGGGAAGAAGGCGACCACGACACCCACACTCCGGCTTTCAGGCAATACGTCTGGGTGTTGCACCAGGCCAGCCCGAATCTGTTCGCCGAGGTCGGCGAGCTGCCGCCAGGGGAGATATACCCTGGGGATCAGTTCATGGAGGCCTTCTTGCGCGACCCATTCAGCCCGACCGGCGATAATCGAATACCGCAGTATTTCACGATTAACGGCCAGTCCGGGCACTTCGCGCATAACAGCCCGCATCTTTGCCCGAACAACCGCGTCGGCGAGCCGGTAATAATTCGCGTTCTCAATGCCGGCTTGTGGACGCATTCCATGCACATCCACGGCAATCATGTTTACCTGCTGGCCCTTAATGGCGCCGTTCAGAAGAATCCCCTGTGGGTAGACACGTTCACCGCACGCCCCATGGATACGTTCGACTGGGCCGTTCCGTTCATGCGGCCGCCGGATATTCCCAACCAACGCGGTATCGGCCGTGCTGATCCGGGGCTTCCCACGGCCGGCGGCGGAACCACGTGGCCGCCCAACGAAGAATTGGCCCTCTTCATCCCGGCCATTGGCGAGCGCATGGGGCTGGACCTGGCCGGCGAGCCAATCGATCTAAGCGTGCAGCTGTCGCCCTTGTGCTACCCAATGCACGACCACTCCGAACCCTCCCAGACGTCTCAGGGCGGCAACTACAACTGCGGGCTGGTCTGCGGGATCGACTTCACCGGCGATCGCAACACTCCCGGCGGTGCCACGACCTTCCCCACCGGGGGCGAGCACGAGGGGCACGGCCCCGAGGCCACCGGACCGGCGGCGCCGCCGATCGGGGAGTACCCCCAGGGGACGGCCAAGTGGTGATGCACTTTGAGAACGTTATGCCAGAATGGAGATGAAGATGCCAGCTTTTCATATACCGCGGCAGTCAGTGATTGGAATGGAGGGGCATTGGGCGAAGATGTTCGACCCGCCGAATGAAAGCCCGGACACGCCGGAATTTGTAGAGCCGAACAACCCGGTCCCGGAAGTCATGCTTGCGGCCGGATACCTGGACCGCGTGACCACGCCTCATACCGTCCAACGCGATCTGATGCACGGCGACGACATCGATACGTGGGACGGTCTCAAGGAATTGGTGTTCTTTCTGTTCAGGGATCGGGACAACCCGGCCGACGACGGTCATTTCCCGGGCGCGACCATACGCGTGCCGCGCGGGGTCATCTTTCACTGCGAAACCCAGGGTCATGGCCCGCCGCCGCACACGATCCATTGGCACGGCATAGAACCAACTCCGATGAACGATGGCGTAGGTCACTGCTCGATGGAAATCGGGCATTACATCTACCAATGGCAGCCAAATTTCATCGGCTCTTATTTTTACCACTGCCACCGCAACACCGTGCAACATTTCGAATATGGCCTATACGGCTTGTTGCTGATCGAGCCGCCGGACGCGTACTTCGCGTCCATCGCTTCGATTGACCCCGACGGCACGTATCATCTGAACGATATACCCATTGGGGCCTGCTCGGATGGCAAATTCCGTGTCGCGGCCAATTTGGCCAGGTTCCCGCAGTTTCCGGGCTTCATCGGCGGCGACCCGGTGGAGGGGGTCGCCAATGGCGACCCGCACGCTTTTACCGTGCCGTACGACGTCGAAGTGCTCTGGGTGCCCGACGACCGCGACTCAGTCTGGAGCGATTTGGCGCCCGACGCGCGGGCCACGTATCCCAGGTTCGGCAGCACGCCCGGCGTGGACGACGAGTTCGATCGGAACCCGGGCCACGATGATTTCTTCGCGTTCAACGACTTCAACGCCGATTACTGGTTCATCACGGGCGTCCCAGTGCCTGCCCATAAGGGCGGCACCGCAGCCATCCCGCCGGGCTTGGTGATTCCGCCGGAGCTGAACAGCGGCGTGTCCGGCTCGCAGATTTCGGTCAACGCGCGCGTCGGCCAGACGATTCTGGTGCGCTGCATCGACGCCGCGTACAACTCCATCAGCGTGACCTTGCCCGTCGACGCAGTGATCATTGCCATGGACGGCCGGGCCCTGGGAGTGCCGCCGTTCGGGCTGTACAACTCGGCCTTCATTCTGCCGGCCGGCGTGCCTCTCCACCTCAGCACGGCGCGGCGCTTCGACGCTTTGATCCGTCCGACACAGCCGATCGACTCGTTTGCCACAGTGCAGTTCATCGATACGCGCGGTCAAGTACCCGGGACGCCGGAAGTCGTGCTTATGACGGCCCGGATTCCATTTGTCGTTACACCGTAAAGCTCGGGTGCCAAACTAGGAGAAAACACAATGACTAGGACTTTACAGATCGTGGCCGTGACCGCCTCGCTGCTCATAGCGACGGTCGCGCAAGCTCAACCGGGACTGGCGGAAGTCGGCCCCATCGACCCCGTCAAGGGTTTCCCACAATGGATTCAGGACTGGAACGGCGTCGCCCTGCAGAT
>JAGPEO010000384.1 GCA_018056925.1 Phycisphaerae bacterium | reverse complement strand
GACCCCTACACGAAGGACCGTTACGTCGTAGTCGAGCGGGGGGCGAACCCGACGGTCACGGTCACACGCCGCTCGGATATGCGCGACGCCGATGGCAGGCTCGGAACGCCCGGCAACACACGCGTACACGTCGGGCCGTTGACCATCGGCGATGACCAGATGTGGACGCCGGATGCCGCCGCCTACGCGGCACAAGGCAGCTTTGTATATTCAGGACCCTTCCAGACCGGACCCGTGAACGGTCCTAAGCCGGTACAGATCTGGAACCAGCACGCCGGCATCAACTTCAACAGCTCGGCCTGGCTGGCCTACGGCTCGAACGCTCTCGAAATCTGGTTCATCCCAGCAGACATGGAGCCCAGCGACGTCATGCCGCCGGATTACGCTAACGGCCGCATACCCTCCGGCACGCTCGTCTTCGCTCCCGAAGGCATCTGGCCGGCCCTGTACCGTGACGCGGCTGATGAGACACGCCTGCACAACGCGGTGGCTAAGTTCTCCAGTCAGGGCGTCGCCGGCGGCGGTGGTCCCTTCGACTGCCGCGGCGATGGCGACTACTACCTCGGGCTCAGCGAATGCGCGGCCAAGAACGCTTTGCTGGGCTGGCACCTGAATAGTGAGCCGCACCTGGACGCGGCCTGCGACCAATTGCTCGCACTGCTCTCGGTCCGCTTCTTCGGGCACGAAGTGGCGGCCTGGTACCGGCCGCGCTGCGTGCCCAGCGCTGATCTGCTCACCACCTACGGGCGCGAGCAGCAGGCCGTGTTTTTCAACGCGATGATCGCGGCCTGCGCCCTAGGCCCGAACATGGCCGACGCGTTGACGCCGGAGGAACTTCATGCCGTCAATGCCCATCTGTACCGCTATGCGGTCCACGACGTCTACGCATCGCTGGACGAAACGCAGTACTACACGGCCGACGGCGGCATCAACCTGCATTATCACCCGATCTGCGTGACGGCCGGCTGGAACTGGGAGATTCCGGAGCTGATCGACGTGGCGGACTCACTTTCGAACCCGACGCACACGGAGTGCAGCTACTTTATCTCGGGGGGCGTGGGGCGCTACGCGCTGCGTTACTGTGAGAAACACGACGCCGGCGACACGTCGTATGAGGACGTGGGCAACTCGGAGTCGGTCTGCTACTGGTACCGTTTCGGAGAGTTCTTCGGGCAGCCGACGAACCTGCCGGCGGTTGATGCGTATGTGTGCGATCAATTCGGCGGTGACAGTTACAGCTCGGTGCGCGACGCGCTCGGCGCGCTGATGGATAGCTGGAACCCGTAGCGATTAGGGTTTAGGGGAGCCGGGGAACGGGGCGTAACGCCAGGGCCGTCCGTCTTTGGGCGGCCCTGGGTGGTTTCCTGTCCAATCGCGGGACCGATCCGGCTTCCACCGGGGCGACACGACCCGGCTCTGCTCTTCGTTGCCCCGGCGCTGCTCGTCGTTTGACCGCCACCCCGGGGCGACATGCCCTATCGCCTTCCTCACGGCCTTCTGGCCCGCTACACTTCTCTCGTATGCGGAAGAACTACATCCTCGACGCGAATGTGCTGCTGCACGATCCGCAGTCCGTGTTCCACTTTGCCGACAACACGGTCATCATCCCGGTGGGCGTCATCGCTGAGGTCGACCGCTTCAAAAAGGAGATGACCGCCCGCGGTTACAACGCCCGCGAGGTCGTGCGCCTGCTCGACAGCCTGCGCGACGGCCAGAGCCTGGCCGGCGGCATCAGCCTCAAGGCCGGCGGCACCCTCAAGGTCTACTGCGAGTCCTTCGAAGCGGGTGTGGGCGGCGGCGGGCCGGCCGACCAGGAAATCCTGCGGGCCGCCAAGCGCATCTCGCAGGAAGAACCCAACACCCCGGTCGTCATCGTCAGCAAGGACATCAACCTGCGCGTCCGGGCTGACGCGGCCGGGCTGCGCGCCGAGAACTACGAATCCGACCAGCACCAGCTTTCGGAGCTCTACTCCGGCCATTCGGAACGCGAGCTGGACCCCGAGCTGATCGCCCAGCTCAAGCACGAAGGGCACGTTGAATTCACCGACGGCAAGCTATCGCCCAATGAGTACCTGCTGGTCCGGCCGACCGACGGCTCGCGCAACACCGTCCTGGCTCGCGTCAACCCGGCCGGCACCGGCCTGATGCTGCTGCACGAAGTCGAAGAGGGCCTGTGCGGCATCAAGCCGCGCAACAAGGAGCAGTACTTCGCGATCGACGCCCTGCTCGACCACCAGCTTCAACTGGTCACGCTGCTGGGCAAGGCGGGCACCGGCAAAACGCTGTTGGCCATCGCGGCCGCCATGCACGCGTGTTTGAGAAAGAAACAATACCGCACCGTGTTGGTGTGTCGGCCCATCATCCCGGTCGGGCGCGACCTGGGCTATTTGCCGGGCGACGTGGAAAACAAGCTGGCGCCGTGGATGAAGCCGGTGACCGACACGGTTGAATACCTGATCGACAGTGGCGGCCCGTTGCGCGGCATCCGCGACGTCCCCGGCTTGATCCGGGCCGGTTTGATCGAGATTCAGCCGCTGACTTACATCCGCGGGCGCAGCATCGCGCGGCGCTACGTCGTCATTGACGAAGCGCAGAACCTGACACCGCTGGAGGTCAAGACGATCATCACGCGCATCGGCCAGGACGCGAAAGTCGTGCTGACGGGCGACGTCTACCAGATCGACAACCCATACGTTGACGCCGAAAGCAACGGCTTCACGCACCTGGTGAACCGCTTCCGCGGCCAGCCATTGGCGGCCCACGTGGAACTGCGCAAAGGCGAGCGCAGCCCGCTGGCGGAGTTGGCGGCAAACCTGCTTTAAGAGGGTGGCCGATCCGGTTGCTGGCGAAACGCCCTGTAAAAGCCGGCTTTTTTGGGGATACAAACGCGGTCTCATAAAAAGCCTCGTATTTGGGTTGGATTGGCAGTTTGCCAGTTTGCCAAGCGGTTGCGGGTTTGACCGATAACATCGGCGTTTGGTTTGCGCCAGGGGCAGGTTGCCAGTTTGGCAAGGTATGCGCGCTCGGATTTGGCAAAGTGCCGCGCTGCGCGAGAGCAGGAGTGAGGTGAAAGGTGAACAGGAGAGGGGGAGAGAGGCGGCGCGAGATAGCAGGAAAAAGGTGACGCCGCTGCGCGAGAG
>JAGPEO010000383.1 GCA_018056925.1 Phycisphaerae bacterium | reverse complement strand
CGTCGGCTTCGTTCGACGCTCACGGTTCGGCCGGCGCCGCGTATTGTGGCGTGTTCGGAGCGGACATCGCCTGGGTTACGATTTCGTGCGACGTCGATTTCGCAATTGGCGAATTCGCCCTGGCCTGCGCGTGCGAGCCGCTCTATCGCGCTTGCTGCTATGAGGCCGTCATGGAGGCTAGCTGCGAGATCGAGGTCGACATCATGGATTGCATCGCCACGGGCGGGCGCTGGGACATCAACGTCTTTGCGTGCGAAGAGTTCGACCCGCCGTGCGGCGAGTACATGGGCGCCTGCTGCTACGGCGCCATCGCCGACCCCGGCTATGAGCCGTGGCAGTGCATGGGTGACTACCTGCAGTGGGAGTGCCTCTACCTGAGCGAGTACACGAACTGGACCGGCGGCGCGAGCTGCTCGGATCCGTTCTTCATGTGCCCGGGTACGCCGACCTACTGCGATGCGTCCGGCGGCTGCGATGAGTACATCGGCCGCGTGCAGGTCGGCGACATCGACAACAGCAGCAGTTGCGACCGCTATGCCGATTACACCACGATTTGGACACGTTGGTCGTTCCGGGCGTGCAGTACCCGATCACCGTCACCAACGTGGTTCCAGTCGACCCAGATCGAGCACACGTCGGCGGACCAGGGTTGCCAGATCTGGCCGCAAGGCGGGTTCAGCTCGTCGCATGTGGCGTACACCTTGAAGCGCAGACCGACGCAATCCGACGCCCAGACGCCGTCCGTGCAATTGCCGGCGGCTTCGTCGCAGCAAGCGCCCCCCGGGATGCCCCACTCGATGCCGAATTCGCCGATCGCGAAGTCAACGCCGCTGACGCAGGTCAGCGTGACCGTCTCAACCGGGTTGCCGCACACGCCGATATACGCCGCGCCGGCGGAACCGTGAGCGGTGAACTGATCGCACACGTACGTATCGTTGATCGTCACACTGGAAAGTGTGCAACTCGTACGGATTCGGCTCAACGTAGAAGTACAATGCCTCGGTGCCGGGCGGCATCGTCAGGGTGATTTCAAACTGGCCATTAGTGCAGTACACGTCACCGGTGTACCCATGGCTCCAGCTATTCCAGCCGCTGCCGATCCTGCGGAGGTTCAACGCAGGGCTGAAGCCGATCACCGCGCCCTCAACCGGGTAAGGCGTCGGCAAGTCGATGACGTCGCTGTGAAGCGTCCGCGGATCGGGCGGGAACAAAGTCATCGGCAGGCCGCACAGGTCGGGCGGCGGAGCGGCAGTGCCAGGACTAGCGTCGCATACGACGCTTGCTGCTACGAGGAGGAGTGCGCCTATGAGCGGCCCTCTTTGTGCGCCGGCGAGTACCAGGGTGACGGCGTGTCGTGCGATCCGAACCCCTGCCTGTGCGCCGACTTCTGGGTCTATCCGCAAGGCGACCCGCCTGTGGTCCTGAGCGGTACCACCTGCGGCATGGGCAACGACTGCGAGCTGCGGAACACGGAAGAGGTGATCGTCGCGGTCCAAATCAGTTGGCCGGGCACCTGGACGTTCAGTCTGTGCGGCTCGGGCTTTGACACGTATTGGTACTTCGGGAACGACTGCTGCACCTACTACTGGTCGCAGGACGACTCGACGGAGTGCGGTACGGCCGGTTACCTGTCGACGCACTTTGATCCCGGCGTGTACTACATCGACCTCGAAGGGTACAGCGGCTGCGGCAGCTACGTGCTGACGATCTCCGGTCCGCCGGAGCCGGCGCCTGGCGCCTGCTGCGACGATCTGACCCTCGCTTGCACGGATGGCTTGATGCCGGCCGACTGCTTGGGGCCGCACATGCGCCATGCTCCGGGCGGAACATGCGACGAGCTGTCTCCGGAGTGTGGCAACCCCGGCGCTTGCTGCGATGACGACACCGGTGTGTGCGTGGATGGGGTTTACGAGCTCCAATGCACCGGCAGCCGGTTCCTGAGCAGCGCCCTGTGCGTGGCCTTTGACCCGCTGTGCGGCGAACTCCCCGTCTGGCCGTGCCCAGTCGACGGCTGGGTACTCGCTCCGGGCTCGTTCAGCGGCAGCACCAGCGGTGCGGCCAACGACTGCGCCCTGCGTGGGTCGGTGGACAACTACGTAGGCGTGTACATCCCGTGGCCTGGGGTCTGGACGGTCGACCTGTGTGCTACCAGCCCGTCGTGGGATACGTACATGTACCTCGGCAGCGATTGCTGCACGAGCACCTGGTACAACGACGATGGCTGCCCGACCACGAGTGCGCTGTCCATCATCCAGGCGAATATCTCGACGCCCGGCGTGTATATCGCGACGGTCGAAGCCTATTCTACTACGGTCAGCGGCGCGTACGTGCTGACCGTCAGCGGTCCGCCGTCGCCGGGGCCCGGCGCCTGCTGCGAAACGCTCGTCGGCGAGTGCGAGGATGACGTGATCTGGCAAGACTGCGTCGGTGCGGGTCTGCGCTTCGTGGGCGACACGCTCTGTGCGGCTTTGGATCCGCCGTGCACCCCGTGCGTGGACGTTGAGTTGATCGCTCCGGGCGTCTGGAGCGGCGACACGACCGGCGCAGGCGATAACTGCGCCCTGCGCGCCGGCCAGGACATCACCGTGAAGGTGACCGTCCCGACCGACGGCAACTGGCGCTTTGACCTGTGCGCTTCCAGCCCCGGCTGGGATACGTACATGTACATCGGCACCGATTGCTGCCAGAGCACTTGGTACAACGATGACGGCTGCACGACTGCCAGCGTTTTGTCGATTCTCAACCTGACCGGCATTCCGGCCGGCGACTACTACGTCGACATTGAGCCGTTCAGTGTCACTGCTACTGGCCCTGTGACGCTAAGTGTCAGCGCGTATGAGCCTTAGGACCGCCGCGCGCCGGTACTGAAGGGAGTAGTCGCTCGTACCTGACGCCTTTGACGAGAGCATGCCCGCGCTTACAGCTTGGGTACGGCACCCGTACGGGCGCCCTTGGCGGCGTGGGCATGGAACCCGTGCGGGCAGCCGGTCGATGGCGCGCGTTCGCGCCGGCCTTAAGTTTGCGCCCGGGGGGCGCGCGCACGACGCGGCGGTATGTAGCCCTCGCCTTCCGGGCGGCCGAAGATCATTCGCCCGGCCGAGGTCTGCAGCACGCTGGTCACGGTCAAGGTCACTTCGGAGTTGATCT